>JBDSLX010000413.1:0-10298 GCA_039916145.1 Verrucomicrobiota bacterium
CCGGCTTGAATTTCCACGCTGATGCGAGTCGCATTGGCATCGAGCGCATTTTCCACCAACTCTTTCACCACGCTGGCAGGCCGCTCCACCACTTCGCCGGCAGCGATTTGGTTTGCGACTTGTTCGGGAAGTAAATGAATCCGGTTCATGAACTTTCAAATTTGCAGCCACTCACGGCTGCTCAATGGGTAAAGTAAATCCGAAAATCGCGCCATGTTGTGGTTCGCTACGCGCGTAAATTTTTCCCTTGTGGTCTTCAACAATCCTTTTGCAAATGGAGAGACCGAGGCCGGTGCCGTGAGATTTTCCGTGGGTTGCGAATGGCTGGAAAAGTTTATTGGCCATTTCGGGCGCAATACCGGAACCACTGTCTTCAACCTCGGTGACGACTTCATTTTTGTTCAACGAAAAACGCAGGACAATTTTTCCGCCGTCCGGCATCACATCAATCGCGTTGTGAATAAGATTGTGAAAAACCCGGGAGAGCCGGGCGCAATTGATTCGCACGAGAATTTTCGGTGGAATCTTTTCAAATTCGATTCGCACCGATTTCATTTCAGCTTCGGGCCGGATTTCTTCGATCAAGTTTTCGACGAACGACGCGTACTCCGTTTTGGTCAATTCCATCGCAGGCTGCGAGCCGCGCGCAAATTCGAGCAACTCGTTGACCATGTCACTGATGCGCTGGACTTGTTTGGCGATGCGTTTTTTTGAAGTGGCTCGCATTTCCGGGGATGCCGTTTCAGTTCCAGCCATTTCCGCAGCGAGGCCGATGATGTTCAACGGATTTTTCAAATCGTGGACAATCGAACTCGCGAAACGCCCGACTAGCGCGAGCCGCTCGGACTGCAAAACTTCACGAATATATTGGCCGTTGAAGTCACGTAATCGTCGGCTGATCTCGCGAACAAAAAAGGCCGAGAGACGCGGGATGGATTCGAGTATTTGCAAAAGTTCGTCGCGAGGAATGAAATAAACTTCCGTCGGTTCTTCGGCAGTGGCGCTGGCCGAGCGCGGATTCTGATCCAGCACCGCCATTTCGCCAAACAATTCACCTGCGCCCAGACGGGTCAACACCACGCGCTCGCCGACATTCAAAACCGCAGAAATCTGAACCAGACCGCGTTTCACCAGGTAAATGCCGTCGCCCGGATCGCCTTCCACAAAGATTGGTTGGTTGGGCGCGAAGGCAATTTCGCGAGCCGCATTGCGAACGAGAGCAATCTCGTTTTGGGAAAGGCCGCTGAATAACTTGGTCGATTCAAGTTGAATCACTGACTCATGTTACGGTCTATAAATTTTGCGTAAAGGAGAGAGATGATTTGTGTCCGGAAAATTGCACAGTGGCCATTTCCATCATGGAATCCAGCGCGCGCGATAGAAACGGCCCGGCTCAGTCGTAATCGGCGCGATAAATTCCAGAGCGTCATCGTCGTGGAAAAAATTTGCGACCGGATTCCAATTGGTCAAGTCGAGCGAAGAGTCAATGGCGTAGATGAATCCGGTCTGACCCAGAAAAATAAACGCGAACTCTCCCGGGGAAATCAACCGAGGCGAGAGCAATTGTGGAACGGAGGGAGCAGGCGGAAAGACGAATGAAAATCTGACGGCATCGGCAATCACGACAGAATTATTCGCGTTGTTCGACAAACGAACGAAGCCATTGGTTCCTGGCGCAAAGTTTTTTGCCGCGCCGATCAATTGCCAACTTCCGCCGCCCGTTTGTTGGTTGACCAAAGTGAGTTGCGTTCCGTCGTCGGAAATTATTTCCCAGGGCGCGTTGCTCGCCCGATTGCCGCCTTGCGGGTACCAGATGTAAACGTCGTACCGTCCGGCAGTGGTGATATTCGGACGATAAACCGCCGTGGCCGTCGCGTTGCTCAAACTTGTGCCAGCGAAATGATAATCCACTCCGTAACGACCCGCCGCCGTCGTCCCAATCGTCCATGCTCCCGAATAAGCGGCGTTGGCATTGTCGAGAATGATGTCCGCCACCGCGCCGGAGAATTGAGCGATGATATTTTTATTCGTGTTCATCAAGACCGTCAGCGGATTGTTCGTGCCAGTCGCGTCGCCGACCCAGCCGATGAAATTAAAATTGGCATTCGCCATTGCCGTGAGCGTCGCCATCGAGCCGGGCGCATAGCTGGATTGTTCCGGACTTTTTGCGACGGAACCGCCGAGAGTGGCGTTCGCCGCCAACGAATAATTCACCACCAGACTTGCAGCCGAGCTATTTGTCGCGCCAGCGCTGTTTGCCACCATGACCGAATAATTTCCAACGTTGGCCGGCTGAACATTCGTGATCGTCAAGGTCGAGGCGTTTGCCCCGGAAATATTTTCTCCGTCAAATCTCCACTGATAATTCAGCGGAAGAGTTCCGTTGGCGGTCACATGAAAAATAATATTTTGCCCGGCAATCGCGGTTTGACTCTGCGGCGGGCCGGTCACGCTTGGCGCAACGGGCGTCGCGCTGACCGCGAGCGTGGCATTGGAACTGACGATCATGCCCACAAAATTTGAGACGAGGACGGAATAATTTCCGGCATCGCTGGCTTGCACATTGGTGAGCGTAAAAGCGCTGGAGATTGCTCCTGCAATGTTTGACCCGTTAAACCGCCATCGAAAATTCAGCGGCGCAGTTCCCGTCGCCGTGACGGAAAAAGTAATATTGGTCGCCTGAGCCACGGATCGGCTTTGCGGCTGCGCGGAGATCGACGGCGGCACGTTGACTGTCAGCACCGCGACGGAACTGGTTACCGCGCCAAAATCATTCGTAATCACCACGGAATAATTTCCGGCGGCCGAACCTTGCGCATTGTTGACGGTAAAATTGCTGGCCGTCGCTCCCATTATGTTTGAGGAATTAAAACGCCACTGATATTGGAGCGGCCCGCTTCCAGAAGCCGCGACGGAAAAATTTGCGTTCTCTCCCGCAGTGACCACGAGATTTTGGGGCGCGATTGTAATCATCGGCGGCGTGCCGAACACAAAGCGCACCGCGTCGGCCATCACCTGCGCCGCGCCATTGGCATTGTTGCCGAGACGGACAAAACCGTTTGTGCCGCGCAGAAAATCTTGCCCCGTAAAAATCAACCGCCACGCCCCGCCATTGTTGGTTTGATTGATGCGCGTTGTGGCTGTGCCGCCGTCGAATGAAACGGTCCAAGGCGCGTTGGTGCTGCGAATGAGATCGGTCGGATACCAAAGATAGACGGCATATTTTCCCGGTGTGAAAATATTTGGACGATAGGTCACGTTTTTCGAGGGAGAACTGGCCGCAGCCACCGTCGTCGCGGTCAAATAATTCGAGCCGAATTTGTCAGCCGCGATAATGTTGGTCGTCCAGCTTCCCACGAGAGTCGCGCCGGGATTGTCGAGGATGATGTCAGGGACCGAGCCGCTGAAATTCGCCGTGACCGTCTTGTGCGTGGTCATCGTGAGACTGAGCGGATTGTTGGTCGAGTTGTCGTCACCTGACCAGCCCGTGAAAACAAATCCCGGATCGGCTATCGCATTCAGCATGACCACCGCGCCCGGAGCGTAACTGGTTTGATTCGGAGATTTCGCAATCGTCCCGCCAAAACCTTCCATCGCCGTCAGCGCATAATTTGCGTTCAAAATCGCCGGCGTGCTCGTGATCGCTCCCGCGTTGTTCGTGATGACGACGACATAACTTCCCGCGTTCGCCGGTTGAACATTGGTGAGAAATAAATTCGTGCCGATCGCGCCGGAAATATTTGCCCCCTGAAAACGCCATTGATAACGCAACGGCGCGGTGCCGCCAGCGCCAACGCTGAACGAAGCATTTTGCCCAATGAGCGCCGTCTGACTTTGTGGCGCCGTCAAAATGACGGGTGGTAGTTGCGGAGCAAAAACGCCGATGTGATTTCCGTTGACCCGCTGCACACCGCCGCTCGGACGATTGAGAACAGTCGCCCCGCCCGATTCCGCCTTGACCATTGCGGTCGAACCGCCGCCATCGAGATTCAAGCCATTGTAGGTGCCGAAACGAATCAGCCATTGCGCCGTTTCGTTCAACGTCGCGCCGTCGCTGTAACCTGGCTGGCGGCCGTCGATGGTGACAAAATAAAGGTAGCGATTGTCCTGCGAAATGCCGACTGCCGTGCGCGGGTTGGGAGAATCGACCGCGCCTTGATTGACACCATTGACGACCAGAATATCCGAACCGGCCACCGCCGTGTAAATGTTGCTGAAACTCGCGGGCGGGGTGGCGGCGATGGAGGCCTGATTGCTGGCTGTGATGAGCAACATTTCATAACCAATTTCCGACGGCGAAACGATTGTCCCTTGCGAAATGGCGAGGCCAAGCAATTCGCGCGGTTCATTGGGCGTGGTGGAAACGGGCGAAAAGAAATTGGCATTCACTGCGGCCTGCACGCCGTAGGTCAGAAGAAAAGTGCTCGTGGTCTGGCCGAACGTTTCCAGAGGCGCATCGCCGTTGGATGGCGTTGAAAAAAACACCACGTTGGAATCGCTTAAATCAATTCGCATCGCTTGCACCTCTTGCAAACGAACTTCGTTGGTGTCCGCTTTGCCCCGCGCGAAATCGATTCCTTTGAAAATCGGAACCCACGGATCGACAACGACCACCGCGCGCGCGCTCGATCCGAGAAAAAACAGCGCAGCGAAAATCCTGATGCCAATCGTGCTAAACCTGGTATTCAAATTCGTTTCACAAAAATCAGCGCGCTTTCGACGCGATAAATCTGGAATCCTGGTTTGTACTCGGAAACAAACTTTTTGTCGAGAACGGAGCGGGATCGCGCGCAGTCAGCGGCCTTGAATTTGCATCCCCCTCAAAAACGAGTGGACAAGCTCCGTCACGCGGTTAAGTTTTCAGCAATGTTTTCGGGAAAAAATCTACTGGCACTAATTTTGACGGGGTTGCTTTTCCTCAGCGCAGCTTTATCGGCGGTTTGCGCGGTTCTTTACGTCAGAGGCAGCGGCGAATTGCGCGGTTTGCAAACTCAAGCAGCCGCGATCGATAATAATCGCAACCTCACCCGCGCGCTGGCCACTGACGCAATGGAATACAGCAAGCGCAATCCCGCCATCGATCCAATACTGCGATCCGTTGGTTTGAAATCAGAATCCTCCAGCCCGAAAGTCGCCAAATAAGATGAATGACTCGGAACAGTTTGATACAGCGCCTGACTTCGGCTCAGGTTCAAAAGAGGCGCGGGAGCAATACGAGGGTTTGCGGAAACTTCTTCTGGCAACGCTTGTCGCGGTTCTAATTCTGAGTGGCAGTTTAAATATTTTCCTGCTTCGCCAAATGGCATTCATACGAAAGGATTTGGAAAGCGCACGCCCGAAGGTGAGCCAACTTCTCGCCAGTTATCAAAAAAATGAAGAGCCGGAGATCAAAAGGTTCGTCAATACTTTGGTGGGCTTCGCTCGAACGCATCCCGACTTCAATCCCATTTTGGCCAAATACAAAATTGTGCCGGAAACGCCAACGGCCATTGCCCCCACCGGGGTTCCGACCAAGCCCGCCTCAAAATAATTAACATCGGCGCACAGCGTTCTCCCCCAGCTTGGCTCCACACGCAGAGCAGAATAGAGCTGATGGAGGAGATTCACCCCCGCAATCCGAACAGAACTGATGCGCTTTTTTGTGGCGATGTGCGATGATCAAATTGCGGATATAAGGAATCCAAGTGAAGGCGTAGGCGAAAATAAAAACGGAATCCTGGCGATGAAGTCCGTAAGCCAGCAAGATCAACGATCCAATCAGACTCAGCCACCAGAAGCTGGAGGGCACAACGACTTTCTCCTGCTTTTCGGTGGCATACCACTGCACAAAGAAGCGGGAAAAGAAGATGGCGTTGCCAAGCCACCCCACCACTTTCCAGGCGTGCCACTCGATCCCAAAAAGGTTTCCGTTGTGCCAAAATATATTTCCGAGCCAGTCCATGCGGGGAAAATAGCGGAACAGGAACCCGGCTGAAAGCGGGAAGTCTGTTCTATTCCGCTAAAAACTTTTCCACCTTTTTCTCCAGATCAGCCCGACCGTTCATATCGCGAAGAATCCCCTTTTTATCGACCAACCACATGGCCGGAATGCCGTTGATGCCAAATTCCTGCCCGAATTTATTTTGCCAGCCTTTGCCGTCAAAATATTGCGGCCAAGGCATTTTCTCTTTCGCCACAAAACTATCGAGCTTCTCCTTGCTTTGGTCGAAACTGATACCGACGATTTCAAAACCTTTCGGATGCAATCTTTCGTAGGCTTCTTTGACGTGAGGCAATTCGGCAACACACGGTCCGCACCAGGTCGCCCAGAAATCGACGAGCACAACTTTTCCTTTCATTTTCGCCAAATCAACGTCACGGCCATCGGCGGCTTTGAACTGAATCGCCAGGGGTTTCCCGACCGCATCCATTTTTTTTACAATCGCTTTGGCCGCAGTCTTGACGTCTTCTGGCGCGTCGCTTTCGATAATTTCGTCGGCCAACTTTCGAGCCTTTTCCCCTTCACTATTCGAAGCGACCGACAACAACATTTGGTAAATCTCCTCTCGTTTAGGAAAGTCTTTTTGCAATTCGCGCACGCCTTTTTCGAATTCGGCCATGACTGCTTCCATGCCTTCATCTTGTTTGCTGCCGGCAGCGCGTTGCACCGCCTGAGCGCGCAACTCAAACTTTTCGTCTTCACTCAAATTTGGATCTTTGAGTTTTTCTTTCTCCAATGATTCAAGCTGGGCGGCCCGCTTCGTGTCACCGAGTTGCACGGCGAATCCCAAAAACTCCTGCTCCTTCGTCCGCGCTTCTCCCGCTTTTGGATGCTTTGGAAAGCGTGTGTAAAAATCTTTCGCTTTGTCGGCGACGGCACCGGCCATGTCTTTTTGTTGCGTTTGAAATTTTTTAATTTCCTCCTCGGAAGGTTTCTTATCACGCCATTCCTCCGGCGGAGTAGGAGGAGCCTTCGACAACTTTTCAAATTCTTTCCAAGCTTTATCACCGGCAGCATCATTCGTCGCCTCGGACGGCGGTTCATCCGCGATTATTTTTTGATCAATTGCCGAAAAAGACAAAAAACCTATCAGACTGAGAACAGAGATCGTTTTCATAAAATTTTAAAAAAGAAACAGTTTCAACGCCGGATTAATTGTTTCGCCAATCGAATTGCAGAAATCATGCTCGACGCATCAGCCTTCCCCTGCCCCGCAATATCGTACGCCGTCCCGTGATCAGGAGAGGTTCGGACAAACGGTAGCCCAAGGGTCCAATTTACGCCATTCTCGAACGCCACCATTTTCAATGGAATTAATCCCTGGTCGTGATACATCGCTACCACGGCATCGTAATCTCCGCGATAGGCGTGATAAAACAATGTGTCCGCCGCCAGCGGACCGGTCACATCCAGTTGCTTCTGTTGCGCGGCTTGCACGACCGGCGAAATCAAACTGTTTTCTTCCGTGCCCAACTCGCCGCCTTCACCCGCATGCGGATTCAGCGCACACACACCGACTCGCGCGCGGGAAAGCCCAAGATCCTGGCAAGCCTTTGCCGCGAGGGCGATGGCCAATTCAATTTTCTCCGCGCGCAATTGGGTGGCGACTAATTTCAAAGGCAGATGTGTTGTCGCCAATGCAACTCGCAACCAGCGGCCGCGATCGTCTTGTCCCAGTAACATCATCGCCGTCTGAGTAGTGCCAGCCAGTTCAGAGAGAAATTCCGTTTGCCCGATGAAGGGCTGGCCACTACGCAAAATCGATTCCTTGTTCAGCGGCGCTGTGACCAATGCGTCAGCTTCCATTCTCAAACAACGTTGCGCGGCGTCCGTCAACCACGCAATCGCCGCACGCGCCACCGCGGGAGACCCGGGCGTCAGTTCCGCTGGCAGCGGATCGGCCAACGGATTGTGCAAACAAAATCGGCCTGTATCTTTTTCGCGGTCGTAAACATCTAACGGAAGTTTCAATGCGAGTTGCTCGTTCAAACGACGCGTCAGATCAACGTCACCGATGAGAAGATAGCGGCAATTATCTTTCTGGCTCTCAGCGGCCAAGGCCTTGAGTGTGACCTCAGGGCCAATTCCAGTTATATCGCCGAGTGAAATTGCAATCCAACCAGTCATAAAATTCGAATTTTGAAGTCAAATTATCGAATTGTGAGAGTAGCAAATTGTGAACCACGCAAAATTCCCGGACCAATTTTTAAATTTGCTGGCAAGAATAGCCGCCTCGTTAAAAGTATCGCACGAACGATTTGTTCTTCAGCCGGTCGATCCACTTCTTTTCCAGCCGCTGGCCTTCCTGTGCTTTCAAAGTCTTTTCAATTTCAACGCGCACTTCATTCAGCGGACGCACGTGGCCCGCCCGCACTTCCTCAACGTGCAATAAAAAACAAGCTTCCGGAAATTCAATCACTCCGCTGCGTTCTCCGGCCTTGAGCGCAAACGCCGCATCGACCAATTCTTTTTTCATATCCGTCCGCTCGCGCTCGATCCAGCCGCGGTCACCGCTCTCGGCCCGTTGCGAGCCATCCGAATAAACCGCCGCCATTTCCGCAAACGGTGTTCCTTCCTCGATTTTTTTCAAAACTTCGTCCGCCAGTTTTTTGGCCATACCCGGCGCAGCGCCTTCCGGTTGATTGATCGTAATCATTCGCAACTTCACCTGGTCGCCCACTTTAAAACCCTCTTGATGCTCCGCGTAATAAGTTTCAATTTTGTAAGGTGAGATTAAAACCTTCTCGGCGGAACGATGCTGGCCGCGCAAATAATCAACGATAAT
Organism: Verrucomicrobiota bacterium; assembly: GCA_039916145.1. Classification (GTDB taxonomy): domain Bacteria; phylum Verrucomicrobiota; class Verrucomicrobiia; order Limisphaerales; family CANJXF01; genus CANJXF01. The sequence continues at coordinate 8,766 of JBDSLX010000413.1, forward strand.
TCTTTCGCGCTGTTGTCGTCGAAATCCTTCGAAAGTCATCCCCTCGGCCTGGAGTGTTTTCGTCAATTTCGCGCGGTCACCGTAAAAATTTTTGCGAATTTCATCTTGGATTGCGTCATCAATAAAACTCTCCGGCAAATTATATCCCGCCGATTTGAAGTCGGCTAAAATGAGTTGCCGCTCGACCAGTTCCTCAATTTGGTCAGTCCGGAGTTGCTGTAGTTGCTGCTCCAAAACCTGGGGTTGGCTCCGGTAACGGCGCACTAATCCTTCGGCTATCGGCGCGATGCCCCGTTCGACCTGATCGTAGGTGATGACCGCGTCATTGACGATGGCGTTGACGCCATTGACCAGTTCGGCTTGCACAAAACCGCAGAAGAAAATCCAAACAAAAACAAAACCAAGAACTCTCATTTCAAGGGCGAATAGTAAGCGGGAGCAAGTGAAGGTCAAGCGTCGGCCAAAGATTCTATTTTCAATATTTCTCGGTCGTCCAATTGGCTCGTGATAAACTTGATCATGCCGTTGAGGTTTGATGAAACGACAAGAACTTTCACCGTGTCCGTTCGCGAATTGGCGGACGATGCTGGCGTGCATCGCATTGGTTTCGAGCGCGGCGAAAGCTGGAATCGCCTCGGCCTCGGCACGGAATTGCATTCGCAAATTTTACAAAAACGGTGCGAGGAAACTTCTGCTTATAAATCTGAAATTCATCTGGAAACGGAAATTCCTTTCGATGGCTGGAAAGCAATCGTCACCGGACGGCTCGATGGCTGCATTCAACTCGAAAATGGCGGATGGCTGATTGAAGAATTTAAATCGGCTTATTCGCCCTCGTCGCATATTCGCCCGTTCGGCCCCAGCTTCGAACGTCACCGCCGCCAACTTTTAATTTATTGCCATCTTTGGCGGCAACTCGGCCATTCACCCGTGAACGGCGCGCTCGTTTACGTCGATATTGCCACTGGAAAAGAATGTCCGTTTGAAATTTCATACGACGAACTTTCGCAGCAAAAAGAAATTGGAGCGCGCCTTCACCAACTCCTCGCCATTTGGAAAGCCGAAGAAATCATCCGCAAAAAGAAAGCGCTCATCGCCGCGACGCTGCCTTTTCCGCATGATTCTCCGCGACCCGGCCAGGTCAAATTAATCGCCGCTGTTCAACAAGCGGTTCAATCGCAGGAAAATCTTTTAGCCGAAGCACCCACTGGTTCGGGGAAAACCGCCGCCGGAATTCACCCCGCGCTCGCTGAGGCGCTTTCGACTGGCAAACAACTTTTCTTTCTCACGGCAAAAACATTGCAGCAGAAAATGGCCAGTGATGCGCTTATCGCCATGAATCGCGCCGGCGGATTTCGCACGTTGCAACTGCGCGCCAAAGAAAAAATGTGCGCCAACGACCGCATCATTTGCCACGAAGATTTTTGTCCCTACGCAAAAAATTATCCTGAGAAAATGGAGAAATCCAAATTGCTCGAACGTCTTCAAGAAAAACAAACTCATCACGATCCGAATTTGGTTTTTGACGAAGCA
>JBDSLX010000414.1:0-9059 GCA_039916145.1 Verrucomicrobiota bacterium
GTCGCTATTTCGCGCTCCTGACGGGAACGAGATAATTGCTCGCGCATTTGCAGGGCGTCGGTGTTGGCCAGCGCTGTTTCCAATTCACTGGCTTCTCCGGCCGCGACGCGCGCCTTTGCCATTTCAGCTATTTCAGCCAAAAGCTTGACCGAGTTTTCCAGCACTTTTTTGCTGACATCTGCCGCAGCAAGGTCAGCAAAGGCAACCTTTACATCGCGCACCAGATCGATCGCGTTCTGCACGAGGCTGGCTGAAGTTTTTTCGTAATCCAGTTTCGCAAAAGCAACCCGGCGCGGCCTCAACCAAAAAAATTCAATCGGATATTTGGCCGTGAGTTCGAGTGGTTTTGCTCCGACCGGCAGCAACATCGACAAAGAGGGATTGGGCAGCATCGAGGCCAGCAGGAGGTCCGCGCGAGATAGTTGCAAGTCAGCCAATGTTTCGTGGAGCGCGGCGTTATTCCAAAGCGCCAGGGCGACGGCGTCATCTTCGGACAATCCATCTTCGAGCGAGATGCCGACAGGAACTTCAAATTCGGTGCAGCGATGTTCTTTGAGAGAGTGTCCGGTTTTTTGCTGCACTCCGGCTGAGACGTCCTTGAAATTGTTTGGAGCTGTCGCGCATCCGCTGAGAAGAATTAAAGAAAGGGAAAAATTGATTTTCGGGTGTGAATGGAGAAAACGGTGCGGCCCAAGGCGAGCCGCGAAAAATATTCGCAGGACACGGCAAACATTTCTTCCGAAATGACAGAGATTTTTTAAAAATAGAATGGCAGGTGAAACCTTAGTTGAATTATTTTTTCCCAAAAGATTAATTATGGTAAATGGGAATTTCATCGGGCAGAGCCACAAGTTCCATTCGTTTGGTTCGCGCAAATCTGGCAGATTTAATCTTCCCCCCACCATTGAAATCGTTCTCGCAACGTTGAAATAGCGTCGTTTTGAAAGTTAGCTTCCAAAATCCAGGAGCCAAACAATCGATCTTCTCGCCAAATATCTTTGCTGTCGCCGAGCTTCACATCCGCCTCTGGAGTTCCGAGCAGGAAGCAAACATCTGGCCGGGTCATTGAAACATCCGCCCGTCGCCATGATTGAGGTGGCAGACTGTAGCGGAACAGCAGCACTCCGGTAAGAAATGCGACTGTGATCAATCCAAAAACATGCTCTCGGCGGCTGGGTGGTTTCATGATCCAAAAGGTTTTCGCGGTCTTTGACGATTATTGGAAAGGAGACTCGAACAACCATCAAAATCTATGCGGTTCCCAATGACCGATAAACCGATTCATCCCGTTGAATTAACCAATCACTCCATGACAACAAAGTGACGGGATAATGACGGTTTTGTTATTGTACTCAAAAATTTGCCGGGCAAGTGGTCGCCAAAGAATAAGTCCGAGAACCGAAGGCGGTGATCAATCAGTCAGCTCGGGCTTCGCGCGGGAAACTTTAGAATGACAGTCGTTCGTTGTCCGATTTGACTCTGGATCTCCACTTTGCCGCCATGCAATTCCAGAATGGATTTCACAATCGCCAGACCCAAACCGGTTCCTTGTTCGCTGTCGCGGGATTTATCAACGCGATAGAAGCGGTCAAATACTTTTGGTAGATGTTCGGGGTCGAGGCCACAGCCGGTGTCGGTAACTTGAATTTGGGTCTCGCCGTTCTGCGAGCGGATTAACACCGTTATTTTTCCTCCCGGCGGAGTGTGGCGGATCGCATTCGCGAGAAGATTACTGATGGCGCGTTGGAATAAAACCGAATCCCCCTCGATCTCACCATCCCCTTCCAAATCGAGCGTAACTTTCTTTTCGGCCGCCATGGCTTCGTAATAATCCATCACTATTTTGATTTCTTTGGCAGAGGCAAAACGCGAAGGGTGGAGAACAGTTTCCGCGTTCTCCGCCCGCGCGAGAAATAGCAGACTGTCGATCATCCGCGAGAGCCGTTCAAATTCTTCGAGGCTGGATTCGAGGATGGTGCGATATTCGTCAATGGTTCTGCTGCGGTTCAAGGCCACCTCTGCTTGCAAACGCAAAGAAGCAATCGGCGTTCGAAATTCATGGGCGACATCTGCGGAGAATTGGGAGAGGCGGCTGAAGGAATTTTCCAAACGAGCCAACATGCCATCGAACGCCGTCGCCAATGCCATTAGCTCTCGGGGCCATTTTTCCGGCACAATGCGTGCGTGCAATTGCGCTGCATTCATTTTCTGGGCGGCCTCGGCGATTTCCGCCAATGGTTTCATTCCCCGGCGAGAGATCAAAATTCCCACAGCGGCGGAGCAAAGAATTCCCATCACCAAAACCAGAAGAAGTTTTACGCGATATTTAGCCAAAACGGTTTCTTCGGGCGTAATGTCCAACGCTAATTCCAAAAGGCGGGGATGTTCGCTGTCGGCCCACGCGGACATGAGCAGGAACCATTTCCCCTCGGGAGATTTCCAGCGCGTGCCCAATTCCGGCTTCTCGGAAAAGGGAACGGGAGGAGGAAACACCGATGGCGCGAGAAAGAGTTGGTTCATGTTCGCGCTTTCCATCAAAACGTTTTGATTCTGATCAAGGACTCGCGCGTAGAATTTGGCGAATCGCCGGGCCGCTCCTTCAAGATCAACTTCCATTTTTAGAGTTTCAATCTCAGCCGGTTTTTCTTTAATGATCACACGGATGACCTCCAACTGGTCCACCAAAGATTGATGTTTTTCCACTTCCAATTCGCGATCCATGCCCCAGTAAAGAAAGGCCGTGGCGAGAAATAAAATGATGAAAGCCGAAAGAGCGTAAAACAGGGTGAGGACGTAGCTGATAGGCCATCGGCTGTTTTGCATTGGCATAATTATCGTTTTTCCAAAACGTAGCCGACCCCGCGCACCGTGTGAATGAGCTTGATGGGAAAGGACTCATCCACTTTCCGGCGCAGGCGACCGACCGCGACATCGACCACATTCGTATCAGTGTCGAAATTTACGTCCCAGACCTGCTCGGCAATAATGGTCCGGGAAATGACTTCACCGGTGCGTTGGGCCAACAGCGTGAGCAACGAGAATTCTTTCGGCGTTAAATCGAGAAGTTTCTGCGCCCGCGTTGCTTTGTGCCGAAGCAAATCAATCTCGAGATTATCCACAGTAATTTTGTCGAGTTGACGCGAGACGCCTCGGCGTAAAAGGGACCGGACTCGCGCCAACAATTCGGAGAATGCGAACGGCTTAACGAGATAATCATCGCCGCCCAGTTCCAGACCTTTGACGCGATCTTCCACTCGATCCAGCGCGGTGAGAAAAAGGACGGGAGTTTCTTTTCCCAGCGCGCGCATTTCTTTCAAGATCGACCAGCCATCGCGATGGGGAAGCATCACGTCCAGGATGATCAAATCGTAATTCTCACGACAAGCGAGGTGCGCCCCGGTAATTCCTTCTTCTGCGACATCGACGTTGAAACCGTTTTCAGAAAGTCCTTTTTTGACGTATTCGCCAATTTTCTTTTTATCTTCAATAATTAGAATCCGCATAACGGGAACGTCGAATTGTTAGAGTACCTTGCTGAAATTATTGATGTCCATAAGCCAATGCGAGAATGAATAACGTTGGGGATGCCCAACCCGTAAGTCAGGTTTCATCTGGTCCGACAGTTTTGGAAAACCGTTTTAAAATTTTTTGTGCAAGGCTTCGGCGGGGAGACGCGGCGCGGCGCGGCGTTCTCTGAGGGTCCAGATTCCTCCTTGAACGAATGCCTGCATATGTTCCGTCATTTGTTTTTTATTTTCGATGGATAGAGGAGTGACCTTCGGCGGAAAGGAAAAGTCGTGTTGATAGAGCGAAACAGCTTTTCCACCTTCTCCGACTAACACCTGATTTCCCTTGATCCAACCAACGAAGGCACCTCCGGAATCTTTCGTGCAAGCGTGTCCCAGATCTTCCGCGCTCAACCGAAACAGATCGCGCCCAAAAGATTGATGCGCCGCTTGGCTGCCGAGAATTCCCAGAATGGAAGGAACGATGTCGAGCTGGCTGGCAATGGTGTGTCGCGTTTCATGCTGTGTGCCGAGGATGTTCGGCCCATAGAACAGGAGCGGCACATGCATGTGCAGCAAGCCGAGTTCAGTAAGGTTCGGTGGAATGCCAAAACCATGGTCGCCGACGAAAACAAACAGCGTGTCCTCAAACCAACTCGTTTGTTTGGCCGATTTGATGAATTCGCCAACCGCCCAGTCGGCATAATGAACTCCGTTAAGCCTTTGATTCTGATCGCCGCCGCCTTCGACGCGATTGAGTCCGGGAATTTTTGGCAAGTTAAACGGCGAATGGTTCGACAACGTCAGCACCACGCCGAGAAACGGTTTTTTGCGTCCGGCGATTTCAGAAAATTCTTTGATGGCACGGTTGAAAACATCGTGGTCCGACACTCCCCAATCGGGATCAACAAACGTGGGGTCGACGTAATCGTTGCGACCGATGAAACGTTGCATGCCGTGGTTGCGGAAAAACCCTTCCTTGTTGTCCCAGGAGAAAAGTCCGTTGTAGAGAAAGAGCGTTTCGTAACCGGATTCGCCGAGAATGGCGGGCAGTGACCGAAAAGGTTGTTGCGCAATCGGCTGCTTCATCAGCGTTTCAAAATCGGGCAGGTGCGGAAAAGAACACAACGTGCCGTAAACTCCCTGGGCGGTATGTGTGCCGACGGAAAACGCGCGATCAAAAAGAACCCCGTCCTTCGCCAAAGCATCGTATTTCGGTGTGGCGCCGAAATCCGCTCCGACTGCTCCGCAAAAACGCGCGGTGAAACTTTCCATTATCACAAGGACGACATTGTGCGGACGTTTCTTTGCAATGGACGAAGGAGGAGACGTGCGCAATAAAAGATAACGATCAGGATCAACCAGTTCTTCACCGGGAAGCAGTGTTACCGCGCGAATGAGTTCTGCCGCTTTTTCTGGGGGTAGAGAGCGCTCCCATGATGCAGCGAGTTTTTGGTTGCTCTCCGGATGACGAAGCGCGTCGATCAAGGTGAAAATTCCATTTTGCGCCATCTGATTTGCGTATGAACTTTGCGAGAAATAACCGTCGCCCCAGCGCAGAACCGATTGCTGAAAGCCGCCGCGAAACGCAATTACACTCAGGCCAATCCAAAGAACAGTGGCGATAACACGTGTAATGAAACCGCTTTGGATGGGAATTTTTTTAAGCAGAAGTGGACGAAGGAGCCAAATGAATAAGGCCCAGATGGCGAAGCAGGCAAGCATCCATCGAATCACCGGATAGCCATGCCACACCATGCCCAGGATGATGGAATTGTGTTCGGATTTCGTGCTGAAATATTCGAAAGCGAGGCGTCCCAGACGTTGTTCGAATTCTTTGTAAAACTCAACTTCCGCAATCAGCACAAAAATCGAAAAAAAGGCGACCAGCACAAAAAGTGCAAAAACAATTTTCTTTTCCAAACGATTTGGAACTGGGCGCCAGATCATCCAGAGCGTGAAGATCAAACTAAGCTTCGCCGCAATTGAAAGGTCGAAACGCGCGCCGTGCCAAAATGATTTTAGAAGAAGCGGCCCAGTGGCATCGCCATGATGCGACCATGTCGCGATGACCAGGATGAAGCGCATTACGCCGAATAAAGCGGTCCAAGCGAGGAGAAAACAAATAACGGGAAGTAGCAGGCGCAGCGTAGCGGCAAAAAACCGAAGACGATTCGTGGATGAAGCCATTTGCTTCAAAAATTACTGACGCACCATTAGCTAAAGATGACGGATAGATGACAGATTTGTCAACCTTGCAAGGATACAAACTAACCCTCCAGCGCCGCGCGAAATAAAGTGGCCGTGTCTGATTTGAAATTGGTCGGAGAACGGCGGTTGTCATCGAGTAGCATAGGGAGGGAACCTGTCGCGGTTGTTCATCGTCACGTCGCGATTCGTCAAATCGGGCTTGCCTCAAAATTTATCGAGATTGACGCCATAGATTCGCGCGTCTTAATTGTGAACGCCAAAACGCGCCGACAGAATTCGTTGCGAAACCAAAATGGACGATCCGAAATTGAAAACATGAAAAAAAATTACTTCTTTGCTCTGGGTGCTGCAGGGATTCTTTTGAGTGCCTGCACAACCGGTAAAAATCTGCCGGAATCCGCGTTTACCCCGTTATTCGATGGAAAAACATTGAAGGGCTGGACGCTGATCGAACAAAAAGGTCCCGGCTACCTCGTGCAGGACGGAGCGATGGTTTGTCCGGCAGACGGCGGCGGCGATTTGTTTACCCAGAAAGAATATTCAGATTTCGTTTTGCGCTTGGATTTCAAGTTAAGCAAAGGCGGGAACAACGGCGTTGCATTTCGTTCCCCGCTCGGCGGCGGACAAATCGCTTACATAGGAAATGAAATTCAAATTCTCGACGATGACGCGCATCCGAATTTAAAACCGGGACAAAACTGCGGCTCGCTTTATCGAATTTTTCCAGCCAAACGCGGCGCGACGAAACCTGTGGGCGAATGGAACAGTTACGAAATCACCGCGCTCGGTCGAAACATCAAGGTGGTGCTCAATGGGCAAATTGTGGCGCAGGGAAATCTGAACGACGTTCGTGATCTGGAAACTTTGCAACGCCATCCCGGTATGTTGCGTCCGACAGGCCACATCGGTTTTCTCGGCCATAACAGCCATGTTGAGTTTCGCAATATTCGCATCAAAGAAATGCCGCGTTATTTTGAGAACGACAACACACCGCCGGCGGGGTTCACAAGACTTTTCAACGGAGGTGATTTGACCGGTTGGAAAGGTTTGGTCGCCGACCCGGTCAAGCGCGCAAAAATGTCGCCGGAAGAATTGAAAGCGGCGCAGGCCAAGGCGGATCAACGAATGCGCGATCATTGGAAAGTGGAAAATGGCGCGCTGGTTTTCAGTGGCAAAGGCGACAGTCTTTGCACGAGCAAAGATTACGGCGATTTTGAATTGCTCGTGGATTGGAAGATTTTGCCCAAAGGCGATAGCGGGATTTATCTGCGCGGTTCTCCGCAAGTGCAAATCTGGGAACCGAACAGCGGTGGGGTTGATCCCAAACATCCCGGCTCCGGCGGACTTTACAACAATCAAAAAAATCAGAACTTCGCTGCTAAATTCGCGGACCACTATGTTGGCGAATGGAACCGTTTTCGCATTTTGATGGTCGGCGAGAAGGTTCATGTTTTTCTGAACAACGAACTCGTCGTGGACAACGTGACGATGGAAAATTATTGGGAACGTGACAAACCGATTTATCCATTCGGCCAGATCGAACTGCAAAACCACGGCAACACGCTTTGGTTCAAAAATGCTTTTATCCGGGAAATTCCACGTGGAGAAACAAAGTCTAAATAACGGAGCGCGGCGTTCACGCCGCTTCAATTAAATATGACCAGAAATGATTCGCAATATTTGCAGGGCATTTTCGAATTGAAGCGGCGTCAATGCCGCGCTCCATCGCAGTTTATGAAAAAATCCTAAAACTATTTATGAAAAATCAATTTACTCGCCGGCAATTCATCGCGAAAACATCCGTCTTCACCACCGGAGTTTTTTTCATCGGCAAAGCCAGCTCGTTCGGGCGCAATAAAATTTCGCCCAATGAAAAACTGAACATCGGCCAGATCGGCACCGCTAATCGCGCGGCGGCGGATTTGAAAGAAGTTTCGAGCCAGAACATCGTCGCGCTCTGCGACATCGATGACAATTATCTCGCCGCCGCGTTAAAAAATTATCCGGGCGCACAAAAATATAACGATTTCCGAAAGCTCCTTGAGCAAAAAGATATTGACGCCATCGTCATCGGAACACCCGACCACACGCACGCGGTTGCCACCGCTGGCGCGCTGAAGAGTGGACGTCATGTTTATTGCGAAAAACCGCTAACCCATACGATTTCTGAAGCGCGAATTATTTCCGAGCTAACCAAAAAACATCATCGCGTCACGCAAATGGGAAACCAGATTCATGCAAGCAATAATTATCGCCGCGTGGTCGAGTTGGTAAAAAGCGGAGCAATTGGTGAAGTGCGCGAAGTGCATGTCTGGGTCGGTGCGCTTTACGGCAACAGAGGAAAGCCCGTTTCTGCGCCGGTGCCGTCGAACTTGCATTACGATCTTTGGCTCGGACCGATTGCCGAAGTCCCGTTCAGTCCGAATTATATTCCCGTGGCCTGGAGAAATTATTGGGCATTTGGCGGCGGCACCATGACTGATTTTTGTTGTCATCACATGGATCTCTCGCACTGGGCGCTCGATCTCCGCTATCCGCTGACGGTGGAATCCGAGGGGCCGCCGGTTGACCCAATCGAAGTTCCAGTCTGGATGATTTCGACTTTTAATTATCCGGCGCGCGGTGCCAAACCGCCGGTGAAATTAGTCTGGTATCAAGGTGGAAAACGTCCGCCGTTTCCTGAATGCACGAAAGAAAGTTGGGGCGACGACGGCACGTTGTTCATTGGCGAAAAAGGAAAACTGCAATCGAGCTACGGAAATCATCGCCTGTTGCCCGAAGCAGATTTTAAAGATTTTGTGTCACCCACACCATTCATTCCCAATTCAATCGGACATCACAACGAGTGGATTGAAGCCTGCAAAACCGGCGGGCCAACGACTTGCAATTTTGATTACGCCGGAGCGCTCACCGAAACCGGTTTGCTCGGCAATGTGGCGTATCGCGTCGGAAAAAAAATAGAATGGGATCCAATAAAATTACGCGCAAAAAATTGTCCTGAGGCGGAGCAATTTATTCAACATCATTATCGCAAAGGTTGGAAACTTTAAGCGATTTGGTGAAGCGAGATTACTTCTCTCGCAAGTCAATCTCGCCCGCCCAATCGGATGGCAACGTTCGCAGGCGAAGTTCACCGATGCGTTCCAAATAAAATTTGGACGGGCCATCGTTTGGCTTGGATTTAAGCGTTTCGCAAAATCCTTTTTCCGCCTCGTCGAATGACATCCGCTGAAAACGATGGAGCGCCGTTTCAAATGCTGTTCTCCAAAGCTTCGTTTCGGAGTCCATTTCCAAACCGCCAATCAGTTCGTGAACCTGCACGACTTGATCAAATCCTTTGAA
>JBDSLX010000415.1:0-7534 GCA_039916145.1 Verrucomicrobiota bacterium
CCTTTTGCTACGATGGTTGGACAAGAATGCGCCCGTCGCTCCTCTTTCTGGTGTTTTGAGAAAACTTTCCTTCAACCTCAATGCAATGTAGGCAAAGGGTTCGGTTGTTTGATCAATTCCCCTTCAATATCCAGATAAAAATCCAGGCGACGTCCTGCCTCCGCGTCGTCGATTTCCCGCGCCATTAAAATGTAAGTGGCGTAGTGATTGCCTTCCGATTCTACGAGGCTCGCATAAAACTCAGCCAGTTCGGTGTCCACCGTTGGCAGCGCGTGGGAAAGGATTTGAAATTTTTCGCAACTCCGTCCCTCAATCAGCGCGAAGCAAAGCAAATGATCAATCGCCTGATGACGCTGGCCGTGGCGGATCGAACGCATCAATGCGGTAATCCACGGGCTTGGGTAAGGCTGACCGAAAGGGATTCCGCGTCGCTTGAGCAAATCAAGGACAAGTTGGAAATGTTGCAGTTCTTCGATGGCGATCGCATTTAGTTCTTCCACTCGTCCGTAAAGGTCGCGGTATTTTTCCAAATTCAATGCGCTGGTGGCCGCTTTGCGTTCCAAGTGCGCGTGATCCACCAACATGGCCGGCAAATTTGCCAGCACTTTAGGCAGCCAATCCGCAGGAATTTTTTCGCGCAGCATTAACATAATGAGTTCGTCCCTTCACGATTACACAGATTTTAACGAAGAAGAAAAAGGTTTTTGATTTAAACGCGAATGTAATCTTGCAAATTTTCAAGAACTGTTTTGGATAGCCGCATGTTTCAATATGTGTCCATCGCTAAAGAGAAACCGTGGCAGCCCGGCCCCTATGAAGGCGTTGAGCTTCTCGTCCTGCACAAAAATGAAACCACCGGTGGCCTCACCGTCCTGCGAAAATTCAAAGCGGGCACGACCATTCCCGCGCACATTCATCCGCAAGCGAACGAGTGCGCCTATATTCTTTCCGGCGAATGGGAAGAGTCCGGTGTCATTTACACTACAGGAACTTTTTTCTTCGCGCCGCGTGGTGAGCAGCACGGGCCGCACTTTGCCAAAACGGAAGTGATCAGCCTCACTAGTTTTGACGGGCCGCTGACCATCGTGTGAGATGCCTGCACCAGTGAAGGTTCAAATTGCTATTGTGCTCGTCACTGCGCCAGATTTAAAAGCCGCGCGCAAGTTGACCCAAGCTATATTGCAAAGCCGGTTGGCGGCGTGTGCCAATCTTGTCCCGAAAGTCGAATCCCATTATTGGTGGCGGGGAAGATTGGAACGCAGCAGCGAAGTCCTGATCATTTTAAAAACAACTCAAGCGCGTTTGGCAAAATTACAGAAATGCGTTTTAGAAAATCATCCGTATGACACGCCGGAGTTTGTGATGCTGCCGGTGACTTCGGGCAACAAACGATATTTCGATTGGATTGCGGATTCCGTTCAGCAAAATTAACGCGATGACCAATCCCATTTGGTTTCAAAATTACGATCCGCTGCACAATGCGGTTCTTTCCACCATGGTGGCGGCGGTGCCGGTGGTTGTTTTGCTCGGCTCAATTGCTTTTCTCAAAATTCGAATCCATCTCGCGGCGTTGCTGGGTTTATTGGTCGCGGTGTTGATCGCGTGGGGCGTCTATGGAATGCCCGTCAAAACGACGATTGCCAGCACGCTTTACGGCGCGGCTTACGGTTTATTCCCGATCGGTTGGATTATTTTAAACCTTATTTTCTTTTACCAATTGACGGTCAACAAAGGTCTTTTTGCGGTGCTACGCGGGCATCTCGCAACCATCGCGCCCGACCCACGTATCCAGGTTATTTTGATCGCCTTTTCGTTCGGCGCATTTTTTGAAGGCGCGGCAGGTTTCGGAACACCCGTCGCCGTCACGGCGGCAATTTTGATCCAACTCGGATTCAAACCACTGTCAGCATGCGGGCTTTCTCTTATCGCGAATACCGCCCCTGTCGCATTTGGCGCGTTGGGAACTCCCATCATTGCCCTCAGCAAAGTGACCGGCATTGACGAACTTTTACTTTCGAAAATGGTCGGTCGGCAGCTTCCGTTTTTCTCGCTCATCGTTCCCTTCTGGGTCGTTTGGGCCATGGCTGGATTTCGGGCAACGATTCAAATCTGGCCCGCCGCGTTGACTGCGGGTGTGGCTTTCGCAATTCCGCAATTTCTCGTAGCGAATTATCACGGACCGTGGCTTGTGGACATTGTTGCGTCAATCTCTTCCATTGTCGCGGTGATCGCGCTCTTGAAAATCTGGCGTCCAAAAACAATTTGGAAATTTCCGCAAAGTGCCGAGACATCCCCTGCTCCACCGCAAACCGTTTTTGCTCCCGCGAAACTGCGACAGGCGTGGATGCCGTGGATTCTGTTGAGTGTCTTTGTTTTCGTTTGGGGAATTCCCCAAGCCAAAGATTTTTTCAACGGCGAATACGCCATTAAATCAGGAGTAAAAGAAGTTCGCGTGCAGGAAGGGAAAACGAAAATGGATTTTCCAGTCGTGAACCTGCACAACCTCGTCTCTCGAACTCCTCCCGTTGCGCCGAAAGACGCCGCTCCCGAAAAAGCCATTTTTACGCTGAACTGGCTCTCGGCCACCGGCTCCGGAATTTTACTAGCCGCGATTTTTGTCGGACTGCTTTTGAACTACTCTTGGCGCGAATTGTTTTCAGTCTATGGCCAGACTTTGGTGCGTGTTCGCTTTTCGCTGCTCACGATTGCGGCGATGCTGGCGCTGGGTTATGTCACAAAATATTCCGGCGCGGACGCGACTCTCGGTTTGGCTCTCGCCAAGACTGGTTCGCTCTATCCTTTTTTCGGGACGCTCCTGGGCTGGCTGGGTGTCGCGTTGACCGGCTCTGATACGGCGTCCAATGTTCTCTTTGGCAGTTTGCAAAAAATCACTGCTGAACAAACTGGCGTCAGCCCAGTCTTAATGGCCGCCGCCAACAGTTCCGGCGGGGTCATGGGTAAAATGGTGGATGCACAAAGCATTGTCGTCGCCAGTACTGCTACGAATTGGTATGGGCATGAAGGCAGTATTTTGCGTTACGTTTTTTTCCACAGCATTGCGCTGGCGACGCTCGTGGGGATTTTGGTTTTTCTTCAGGCAAAAATTTATCCCTTCACGGAAATGGTGCCAAAGTAAACGTCGTTTCGCAAAATGCTCCTAAGGGCGTCCATTGGGGTAAAAGCTATTCGATTGGAGCGGTATGCCGAGGAAAAGCCACGCGCCTGTCGTGCCGTTTGGATTGCTTCCGTTCGAAGGCACCCGGCAAATCCTACCCAAGACGCCAGACAATCCGCGCCTTGTTCAAATCGTAAGGAGACATTTCCATTTTCACGCGGTCACCGACGGTGAGTCGGACGAAACGTTTGCGCATCTTGCCGGAGATCGTGGCGAGGACTTGATGCTTGTTATCGAGTTCGACCCGAAACATCGTGCCGGCCAGCACCGTAAAAATCCGACCTTCTACTTCAATGTGTTCTTCCATGCGCTAAATAGATATTCAAGACGGCGGCAAACTCAAAAAGGTGACATCTCTTACTGTAGCAAGATGCCGTCAAAACAAAAGCGAGGCCAAGGTTGAACCGAGGCCTCGCGTGAATCCAATTCAAAATTAATAGCGACCACGTCCACCACCACCACCACCACCGCCGTAATCACGACGACCGCCGCCGCCGCCTCCCGGCGCGCGTTCTTCGCGAGGTTTGGCAACGTTGACCGTCAGAGCGCGACCGTCGAGGTCTTTGCCGTTCAAAGCGTCGATTGCTTTTTGGGCTTCCTCAGCATTGCTCATTGTAACGAAGGCAAAACCCCGGGGACGACCGCTCATGCGATCCATCATTAGATTAGCTTCGGTGACAGTGCCGTAGGCGGCGAAGGTATCTTGCAACTGGTTTTCGGTGACATTGAAGGAGAGGTTTCCAACAAATAATTTATTACTCATGTGATGTTTACTGTTCTGACTAACCGTTCTCCAGACTGTTCCCGACGATCGGGTCTAAAATCATCACTGAACTGAGTTCACTTGAAGATTTCCATGCCTTGGAAGTGACAAGCTATCTTAACAGAAGCCGCAAAGTTGCCGGTTTCTCGTAGGATTGCAACCGATATTCTTAAAAACTTTCAAACCAAAACGGGCCTCCGCCGTTCTCCCAATTCATTATCAGTTTTACGCATTGAAAAGTTGCGCACTAAATTTGCTTACCTTAACATTGGCAACTGATTCCTAAACTCCCACGAACAAACGTTTGGACACAACCCAGAAAATAATTTAATGACGACTTCGAGGTCATTGATAATTCCGCTGCTGTCTGCCGCTGTATGGATCGGGGGTTACATGGCAAACGCCGCGCCGGGGCCGGGGATTAATCAAGCCACTTTTCTCCCAACCGAAATCGGCAAGGAAATTTATCGATTCACCAACACCATCTACGGCATGCAGCCCACGATGATCGATTTCCAGCACGGCTATTTGTTCGTCGAAGCGGCGCATTCACTCGACAGTTCAATGGCTGGAAAAGCGAACTGGATAAATTTTTTAAATCCGCGCAATCCATCGCTCATGACTCAAGTCAACGCGGGCGGGAACAAACCGCACATGATCTCATTTTATCGCGACCGGATGATCGATGGCTTTCAGGCAAACACTTTCAAGATGTGGGATTTCGACGACAAATTTGTCGCCAATACTTATTCCGGCACGGTCAATCCCGTTTGGTATATGTGCCAATTTCCGTATGTGTTTCGTCCGCGCAATGGCTACGGCACGGCGGCGAACCTCATGGAAATTGCCGACATTCGCACCGGTAATGGAACGCCGCTCGCGATTTACGATCTCGGCGCGAATCTCGGTTTCGCGGTCGGCTCGCTCCACGCCGTTGGCAATTTGTTGATTTGTTCCGCGTCGCAAGCCAAAGGCGTTGCCACGTTCGACATCAGCGATCCGGCGAATCCGATTCTCCTCGATCAGGTTGTCACCGGAAATCCGGTTTATACTTCGATGGTTCACGGCACGCGTGTTTATCAATGCGAAACCAGTTTTGGAATTCGCGTTTATGATTTTGCCGATCCCGCGAATATCCAGGTCGTCGGTTTTATTGATCTCCCCAACAACCCGCGTTACGTGATGCTTAAAGATGGCAAAGGTTATTCCTGTCCGGGCGCAGCGAAACTCTGCGTCTTCAACGCGAATACTTTGGCCATCGAGCAAACTTACACGTTGAATGGCAGTTCCGATTTCGCGCAACTCGTCGGCAACATGGCCATCACCGGCGGCCACGAAGCGGCAAATTATTGCGCGGTGATTCCCATTCAACAATTACCCGACACAAATGGTCCCGTCGCGCAGTTTGTCAGCCCCGCAAACGACGCGCGCAATCAGGCTCTCACCACGCGCGTCGGTTTTATTATGAGCGATCAAATCGATGTGACTTCGCTCACCACGAATTCGTTTATCGTCCGACCTCTCGGCGGCGCGGCTTTGCCGGGAACTTACTCGATGCAGATGGGCATGATTAATTTCGCGCCCGATCAATCGCTCGC
The DNA here is from genome assembly GCA_039916145.1 of Verrucomicrobiota bacterium. Classification (GTDB taxonomy): domain Bacteria; phylum Verrucomicrobiota; class Verrucomicrobiia; order Limisphaerales; family CANJXF01; genus CANJXF01. Next base: position 5,537 of record JBDSLX010000415.1, read on the forward strand.
GGCGAACACAACTTACGAGGTGGTGTTGCCTACAGGCGGAATTCGCGATGTCGTTGGCAATGGATTGGCGACGAATTTTTATTCGCGCTTCGCCACCGGCGGTTCACTCGAAGCCACGAACTCTGGTTTGATCGCGCGCTGGCCTTTTGACAACAATCCCGATGACGCATCAGGAAATGGACACACGGCACAACTCACGAATGGTGCGGACTTTTCAACCAACTACGCCGAGGGCACCCATTCCATTTCACTGGACGGAACAAACGACTACGCGAGCGGTGGGATCATTCCGTTAGGTAATCAATTCACAATAACGATGTGGGCGAAAATTTCTTCCGTTGCGACAAACATTCAGACACTGGCGGCAAATTCCGCAGGCGGTAACAGCGCAAATGGATTTCGTTTTTTTGTTAACACCTATCAAACGGCGAACCGGAAGATTTTGATCGAAACAGGAAACGGTTCGAGCAGCGCATCGTTCAGCAGCGCCACAAATATTTTTGACCTCGATCAGTGGAATCACGTCGCGTTCGTGGCAAATCGCGCGGCTGGCACCGGACAAATTTTCTATCGCGGAACGCAAGTCGCGTCGGGAACAGTGCGCACCGATTTTGCGACCAATTCGTCAGTCGTTCTTGGCGCATTCGCAAACGGGACTTTTCCGCTCAAGGGAAATCTGGATGACGTTCGCATTTACAATCGCGCTTTAGGCACAAATGAAATTCTCATTCTCGCCAGCAATCCAAATGTGCCGCCAGCAATTCAATCTGTGACTGCATCCACCATCACGCCGCTCGTCAACCAATCGGTCACATGCACCAACAATGCTACCGACACAAATCTCTCGGACACGTTGACCTATTCATTTAATTTCGGCGATGGAACTCCCGCCACTGTGTTTTCGACAAACAAAACCGTGCAACACACTTTCACTTCACCCGGTCGTTACAACGTCATTGCGAAAGTGAACGATGGCTCGGTAACTGTTTCAAAAAATCTGCTCATCATCGTTCGCTACGCGCAAACGTCACCGGTTGCCGTATCATCATCACAAATTATTTTTGATTCAGCGCGCAACAAAGTTTGGTGCGTTAATCCCGACAGCGACACGGTGAGCCGAATTCACGCGACAACTCTCGCCAAAGAATTGGAAATCGCCGTCGGCACAAAACCACGCTCGCTTGCGCTCAAACCTGATGGCAACGCGCTCTGGGTCGTCTGCGAAAAATCAGACGAACTTTGGGTATTGAATCCGACCAACGGCACGCTTATCGCAAAAACGAATCTTGGTTATGGCGTCGCGCCTGTCGCAGTTGCTTTTGTGCCGAACAACGCGGCGGGATACATCGCAGGTCAGGGCGCGAATTCTCTTTTCAGAATGAACCCTTCAACTCTCGCAGTGGTTTCCAGTCTCAACCTTGGCGCAGCGCCGAATTCAATTTCTATCAGCGGAAGTTCCTCGCGCATTCTCGTCACGCGCTTTATTTCGCCCGACACGAACGGAGAAATTTGGGAAATCAACGCTGGGACAATGACACTGACTAGAACCTTTTCCCTGGCTTTCGACGACACGCCCGATGGTGAAAATTCAGGACGTGGTGTTCCGAATTATTTGATTCAAGTCGCAATTACTCCCGACGGACGCCGCGCCTGGATTCCTTCGAAAAAAGATAACATTGCGCGCGGTCTTTTCCGCGATGGCCAACCACTCACGCATGACAACACGGTTCGCTCCATTCTGTCGCAAGTTGATCTCGTCTCGAATACTGAATCGCTCGCGAACCGCATCGATGTGGACAATCATTCCCTGCCCGGCTCCGTTTGTTTTTCACCGTTCGGCGATCTCGCTTACGTCGCTTACCAAGGCAACAACGAAGTTCGCGTTTTCGATACGGCAACGGGAAATAATTTGTCCGCCATCGAAACGGGTTTTGCGCCGCAGAGCCTTTGCCTGAACACAAATGGCTCGACGCTTTACGTGATGAATTTTCTATCGCG
>JBDSLX010000416.1:0-10271 GCA_039916145.1 Verrucomicrobiota bacterium
ACGCGATTTCCCCAAGCGTTACGTCTCGCTCTACAAAAAACACAAAATCGATTTGGAAGGATTGCAGATCGTCGAGGGCAAAACATTTCATTGGTCGGGCGAATACGAAGTGAACATGAACAATCGCCGGACGCTGGCGACCGAGTTGGGCGTGTTTGAAACTTTTTCGCCAAAACTTCCGGCGTCGTATCAAAAATCGGATTTCGTTTTGCTCGCGAACATTGCGCCGTCACTGCAAAGCCATGTTCTCGACCAGATGCGCCGCCCGAAATTCGTCGTCGCGGACACGATGGATCTTTGGCTGAACATCGCGCTGCCTGATTTGCTAAAACTGATCAAACGCGTCGATGGTTTTGTTCTCAACGATTCCGAAGCGCGTCAACTCACGGGCGAAGACAACATCATCGTCGCGCTGAAAAAAATTCATAAGCTCGGCCCGAAATACGTCATCGTGAAAAAAGGCGAACACGGCGCGATTCTTTCGTCGCGCGACGGGCTGTTTATTTCGCCAGCTTTTCCGCTGCCGCATGTCGTCGATCCAACCGGCGCGGGCGACTCCTTCGTCGGCGGCATGATGGGTTATCTCTCGACCGCGCGCGGTTCGATTGACGCGAACATCCGTCGCGCGATGGTTTACGGCAGCGTCGCCGCTTCATTTTGTTGCGAAGGTTTCGGTTTGAAATTCACCACGCGCATCACGCGCCAGGCGATTGACGAACGCCTCAAAAAACTCGAATCGCTCTCGCGGTTCTAAATTTTGCCAACCGCCAACACGCTTGCAATCCACATAAACCCAATCCATCCTAACTTTGCTTGGTTTTTTCGAGGTGTCTGCACCTGACGTTTATCATGAGTACAACTCCAGAATCGGAACTTAATTTAGAAGAACTTTTTCTCCCCTCGTGGGCGAAGGATTCCACCGCCAACAAATACGCCAAACATTCCGGTGACGACCGGCCTTCGCGTGATGATCGTCGCGGCGGTGGAGGCGGAGCGCGTCCGCCAAGGCGCGATTTCGGTTCGCAACGACCGGGCGAACAACGCGGCAGCCCATCCAATCGCGGCCCGGGCGCAAATCGCCCCGGCCTAGCTCGCGGCGGCGACCGCCCACAGCATGGCGGCGGAGAAAGATTTCGCCGCGATGAACCACAACGCGAATGGCGCGCGCCGGAACCATTGCCGGACATCATGGTAACTTTGTTGCCCGACGAAAAAGGTGTCGAATCACTCGCGCGCCAAATCAAGATGACGGGACGCGCTTATCCGTTGTTTGAAATTGCGAAACTTGTTTTGCAAAAACCGGAACGTCAGCAGGTGAAGTTTGACGTCATCAAGAAACCGGACGGACAAATCGCGCAACCGCTGTTTCTTTGCGCGCTCGATGATTCTCTTTGGCTTTCGGAAGACGAAGCGGTTGCGCACGTTCTCGGAAAACATTTCGCCACTTTTTATCAAGCCGACCGCACGCCGACCGATCCGCCGAAGGGCACTTACACTTTCGTGGGGCAATGCGGAATGAGCGGCACAATCCTCGGTCCGCCCAATTATCACGATTACCAGAATCAACTTCGCAAACTTCACGCGGACCGTTTTTCGCGAATGCAATTCGAGGAATTCAAGTCACGCGTCAAAATTGTCAAAGACGAAGCCATCGTTAAAAAGTGGATTGAAGACCAAAGTTTCAAAACGGAATTTGTTTGCCTGAATGTGGCCGACGCGCCGCGTTTGCAGAATCGCGAAGAAGTTGAAAAACATTTCCGCGAAACGCATTTGGCCAATATCGTCAAACCCGTCGAATCGCACACGATGACAGGTCTCGCGAGCCGGCAATTGCGTTGTCCACCGCTGCAACGAGTGCTGCGCGAAGCGTGGGAAGAGCAACGCCGTTTTCCGATCAAGCTCGCGACCGTCCTCAGCCAGCTTTTTGCGCATCACGGTTTGCAATTTTTCAAAGTCAACAAAACCATTACGCACGTTTCCGTGGCGCGCCCGAACTTTTTGGATTTGGAAACTACTCCCGTTTCTGATGCCGTGAAAAAAATCGTGGAGTTCATCAACGCGAATCCGAAATGTTCACGGCGAAAATTAATTGAAAGTCTCGCGCCGTCTGTCGCCCTGCCCGACGGTCAAAAAAACGACCAGCCATCGGCCGAACAAACAGCGATTATCGGCGATTTGCATTGGTTGATTCATCAAGGACACGTCATCGAATTCGCCGACGGACTTTTGGAAACTGCCAAGAAACCTTTGCCGCGTCCTGAACAGAAACCAAAGGTGCGCAAGGAAAATTTGCCGGGTTCCAAAGGCGCGGTGCCGAACGCCAGCGTGGAAGACATCGAACCAAAAATTGCCGAGATGGAAGCGCGACCGATCGTGCCGAGCGAAGCTTCTCCTGTCGAAAAGGTCGAAGTGGAAAAAAATATTTCAGCAGAACCAACGCTTCAGGAAACCGTCGAAGTTCCGGCGGAGAAATAAATTATGCCCTTCAGTAAATTTGGACTTTCCCCCGCGATGCTGGACGGCGTCAAAGCGATGGGCTACGTGGACCCAACGCCGATTCAACTTCGCGCCATTCCAATGATCATGGCTGGAACCGATGTCATCGGCAGTGCACAAACTGGAACTGGAAAAACTGCGGCGTTCGCATTGCCAATTCTTTCCAAGCTCGGCCAACACAGCCAAGCCACGCGCGTTTTGATTTTGGAACCAACGCGCGAATTGGCTTCGCAGGTTGAAACAGCGATTCGCGATTTTGCGCGCTTCACCAATTTACGCGTGGCGGTTGTTTACGGCGGTGTGGGTTACGGCAAGCAAATCGATGCGTTGCGGACTGGGGTTGATATTCTGGTCGCCACTCCGGGACGCCTTTTGGATCACATCGAGAAAGGCGCTTGTAAACTCGACAAGGTTGAATTCGTTGTGCTCGACGAAGCTGATCGCATGCTCGACATGGGATTTCTTCCAGATGTTCGGCGCATTGTGGAACGTTGCCCACGCGATCGACATACTTCGCTTTTTTCCGCGACGATTCCTCCGCAAATCGAAACGCTCATCAAATGGGCGATGCGCAATCCAGAGACAATCGAAATCGGCGCGCGCCGCACTCCCGCTGAAACGGTTAAACACGTGATTTATCCTGTGGCCGAAGATCAGAAATCCGATTTGCTCCGCGCGTTGCTCGACCAGGTGAAATACGAATCAGTCATTATTTTTTGCCGGACGAAACATCGCGCGGATCGCATTGCGGGTTTGCTCAAGAAAAATAATCACGCGGTCGCGGTGCTTCATTCCAATCGCACGCAACGCGAACGTGAAGAAGCGTTGCACGGTTTTCGCAATGGCCGTTATGAAGTTTTAGTTGCAACCGACATTGCCGCGCGCGGTTTGGACATCGCCGACGTCAGCCACGTCATCAATTACGACGTGCCGCAACATCCCGAAGATTACATCCATCGCATCGGGCGCACTGGTCGCGCCGAAGCGGAAGGCGACGCGTTCACGTTGATGGTGGCGGAAGATTCGATGCATGTGGCGTCGATTGAACGATTCATCAGCCAGAAAATTTCGCGGATTCGTTTGGACGGCTTCAATTATAACTACACCGCGCTTTTCGAAGAAGGAAAACCGGGGCAGCCGCAAGGCCATGAACGCAAAGTCAAAGGCGTGCGGTTGAGCGGTGGTTATTATTTCGGGCCGGCGAAAAAACGTCGCAGGTAGTAGTCGCGCTCGCCAGAGCGTGGTTTCCGTTTCACGATTATAGACGCCACGCTCTGGCGAGCGGGGCTACGTGATTTATGAAAAAAAAATTCGCTTCGATTGGCGGCATTTTCCTTTTATCAACGCTCACGAGTTTCGGCTGGGATTACGAAGGCCATCGCATGGTCAATCAGATTGCGCTGGCTTCGTTGCCGACTAATTTTCCCGGATTCATCCGCACCCCGGCCAACCAGGAACGCGTGACCTTCCTCGCCGGTGAAGCCGATCGCTGGCGCAATACGTCCGAGTTGCCTTTAAAACATTTCAACGGGCCGGATCACTACATCGACATAGATGAGTTGGAAGCTTACAAACTCGCGCCCACTTCACTGAGCCATTTTCGCTATGAATTTGTGAGTCAACTAGCCGCCGCGCGCGCTTTGCACCCCACTAATTTTCCGGCGGTGGACGAAGCGAAAAACGAAGACAAAACGCGGACGCTGGTCGGTTTGCTGCCGTGGACGCTCGCCGAATATTACGGAAAATTGAAATCCGGTTTTTCGTATTTGAAAACGTTTGAGGAGAACAGCGGCACGGCGGAAGAAATTCTCAACGCGCAGCAAAATATTCTTTACGTCATGGGTGTGATGGGACATTTCGCGGGTGACGCCACGCAACCTTTGCACACGACCGTCCATCACCACGGTTGGGTGGGAGCAAATCCAAAAAATTACGCGACCAACAGCAGCATTCATGGATGGGTCGATGGCGGTTATTTGAATCGCGCGGGAATTCGATTTCCGGAAATGAAAGCGCGGGTTCGCCCAGCCCGGGTTTTTTCCGCGACTTCGCCGAACGCAAAAGCCGCGGATATTTTTCCGACCGTGATGGCATTTATTTTAGAACAGCACAAATTAGTTGAGCCGCTTTACAAACTAAACCAGGACGGCAGCTTGTCGGATCACGGCGAAACTGGCTCAAAAGGACGCGCGTTCATCACGCAACAATTGCTGCTGGGCGGACAATTTTTAGGCGATCTTTGGATCTCTGCGTGGCAATCCGCGCCGACCGATACCTACCTTAAATCGCAATTGGCGAAACGAAAACTGGTCGCGCCTCCGGCAACTCCGGCAAAACCCTAGTTCTTCACAGGTAAAATATTAAAATTTTTGGGTTGCATCTTTCCAAAAGCAGTTCAAATAACAGGCATGGCTAAAGCACCTACTAAAACAAAACGTAAACCAAATGCAGCTTTCATGAAACCGGTTCAACCGGATGACAAGCTCGCTGCAGTCGTCGGCTCCAAGCCGCTGCCTCGCACGGAACTCACCAAAAAACTCTGGGAATACATTCGTAAGAATGGATTACAGGACAAAAAGAAACGCACCATGATCAATGCGGACGCTGCGCTCAAAGCTGTTTTCAACGGCAAAGCGACAGTCAGTATGTTCGAAATGACCAAGCTTGTTTCCGGTCACGTCAATAAGTAATCGGGTGGTTTAAGTTTACGCCGACACCAGAGTTGCTTTTGCAATTCTGGTGTCTTTTTATTTCTTCTGCGCTAAATTCTGCGCCACGGAATAAAGTCTTTTTTTGCATCGGTAGCTCAATTGGATAGAGCTTCTGACTTCGGATCAGAAGGTTGGGGGTTCGAGTCCCTCCCGATGCACCACTTTAAATTTGCGAATCGCGGATGGAAAATAGAGTCCAAGATTTCCGTTTTTTGCCCGGTAGCGTACTCGCTTCCATCATCGGCGAGGCGCAAACAGCGGACTGCGAAATTTTTATTGTGCTGTGCAGTTATCCAGGCTTTTAAAATGTCGCGGGGTGGTAATTTGGAGCTTAAACAACTGGCATTTTTCAGCGCGCAAGTCTTTGGTGCTAGTCTAAACGTTGAATTTGAATAGCAACACATCGCCGTCTTTCACGACGTATTCTTTGCCCTCCATGCGGTAGAGGCCTTTTTCCCGCGCAGCCGCGACCGAGCCGCAATTTACCAATGCGTCGTAAGCGACGGTTTCAGCTTTGATAAAGCCGCGTTCGAAATCGCTGTGAATGACGCCAGCCGCTTTTGGTGCGGTGTCGCCCGCGTGAATTGTCCAGGCGCGAACTTCTTTTTCTCCAGCGGTGAAATAGGTGCGCAATCCAAGCAGATGATATGTCGCGCGAATCAGAGCGCCGACGCCAGACTCAGCAACGCCCAGTTCTTTCAAAAAGTCCTTCGCCTCTTCCGCTGACAAATCAATCAAGTCGCTTTCGATCTGCGCGCTGATGACGACCGTCTCGCAGGAGTGATGCGTCTTGGCGTATTCGCGAACTTTCATGACAAAGGGATTGGAATCAGCCGTTGCCAAATCTGTTTCTTTGACGTTCGTCGCAAAAATCGTCGGTTTATCAGTGAGCAAAAAGAATCCGCGCGAAATTATTTTTTCTTCCGGCGTGAGTTCCAGGAGCAGGGCGGGTTTGCCTTCATTCAAGTGTGGCTCCAATTTCTTCAGAACGCCTTCTTCAGCCACCGCAACTTTGTCGCCGCGCTTGGCGTCTTTGGCGACGCCGACCAAACGCTTTTTTACCGCTTCCAAATCGGAAAGAACCAATTCCGTCGTGATGGTTTCGATGTCGCGAATCGGATCAATTGTTCCGGCGACATGATGAATGTCTGCGTCTTCAAAACAGCGAACAACTTGGACGATGGCATCGACTTCGCGGATGTGCGTGAGGAATTTATTTCCCAAACCTTCGCCTGTCGCTGCGCCTTTGACGAGACCAGCGATGTCCACGAATTCAACCGCCGCAGGAATGATGACCTGCGTCTTGGCGATATTTTTCAGCACTTCCAGCCGCGCATCCGGCACCGTCACGATTCCGATATTGGGATCAATCGTGCAAAAAGGATAATTCGCCGCCTCCGCCTTGCGCGTGCGCGTCACAGCATTAAACAACGTAGATTTTCCAACGTTGGGCAGACCGACAATTCCAGCTTTGAGCATATTTATTCAGGTTCTATTCGAGAGATGTTTTTGAACTTATCAAAATCGCGATCAAAAGACGCGACCGGCCAATGCCGCGCGGCGGCGACGGCTGCATGGTATGCATCGATGAAATCCACATTAAATTTTTGATAATTTTCCAATGCCGCCAGCATTAAGTTCTCATCCTCTAATTCGATTCCGGGATTTTGTACGACCGTCTTCAGCCAATTCGCAATTTGTTTCCGATCCACTTGATAAAATGAGGTCAAAGTCCAGATCACTTCAGCGATGCAAATATCGGAAAGCCAGAGTGAAATTTTGCCTTGCGCAGATTTCTCAATAAGTTGGCGAGCCTTGGTAGATTGTTGCGGATGATCGTTCGCAAGAAAACGAATCAAAACGTTGGCGTCCAGCAATTGATGCTCAACCATTACGTGCGGCCCTTTTTCGCCCGACGTTGAGAAACAAAACGGCGCGCGGTTTCTCGCATTTGTTCTTTCGTCGCAGCTTTCTTTTTGGAAGCAGCCACTCCGTAAAGATTCAGCATGGAATTGCGAATAGGCCGTGCGGTGAGAAGGTCTCCTTCAACGTGAAATTCAAGCCGATCCCGTTCGTTCAGGCCCAAAGTCCGGCGTATGGAAAGCGGGATGGTGATTTGTCCCTTGCTGGTAATTGTTGCCTTACTCATATAAAAATCTTACTTTTAAAAAATCCTTACACAAGTGAAATTATTTCTTCAACCGCTTCGCGAATGGTTTTTTTATATTTTTCGATGCTGGCTTCATCATACGCAGCCGAAATCGCCATCACCGGAGTCCTGGTAACTTTCTTTTTAAACTTCTTTAAATTTTCTTCGGACACGGCTTCGTCCATTTTATTGGCGACGACCAGGCGCGGTCTTTCCAACATTTCCGGGTCGTAAAGTTCCAGTTCGCGCAAAAGCATTTTGTAGTCGTCCCACGGATTTCGTCCATCGGTTCCAGCCATGTCCAGCAGGATGGTGAGAAATTTACAACGTTTGATATGACGCAAAAAACCGTGACCCAAACCGACATTTTTGTGCGCGCCTTCGATCAAACCTGGCACATCGCAAACGGTCAGACGGAAAAAATCGGGATATTCAACAATGCCGATCTGCGGATGCAGCGTGGTGAAAGGATAAGCGGCAACTTTCGGACGCGCTTTGGAAATTGCCGTGAGCAAAGTAGATTTTCCCGCATTTGGATAACCCACCAAACCCACTTCCGCCACGGTGCGAAGTTCCAAACGATAATCGCCTTCCTCGCCTGGTTCGCCCGGTTGCGCAAAACGCGGTGTTTGCCGTACCGAAGTGGCAAAATTCCGGTTGCCCAATCCGCCGCGCCCAGCTTTGCAGAGTATAAATTGTTGGCCGTCGTGCGTTAGGTCTGCGACGAGTTCGGCATCTCCGCTGATAGGCTCAGCTTTCTCTGAACCATCGTCCTCTAAATTCAGTTCAACCGCCAATTCAGTTCCAGATCGTCGAATGATCGAACGCTTATTGGAACTCGCCATTAACATCGTCGGCGGTTCTTCTTCTTCGTCATCTTCACTTTTTTCCGGTTTGGGAGGGGCTGAAGGCAATTTCCAGACGAGTGTCCCGCAAGGAACTTTGACAATTAAATCTTTTCCAGCGAGGCCATCCATTCCTTTGCCGCCGCCACCTTCGCCATCATCGGCAATCAAGCGCGGTCTAAAAAATTGTCCGATCAAATTATTCAAATCGTGGTCGGCTTGCAGAATAACATTGCCGCCGCGCCCTCCGTTGCCGCCGCTCGGTCCGCCTTTGGGAACATACGCCTCGCGATGAAAAGCCACCGCGCCTTTGCCGCCGTGGCCGGCTCGCGCATAAACTTTGATTTGATCGACGAACATAAAATTATTCTCCGGTAAGTTGCAAAACGTGAAGGCGTAAATCCGGAGAAATCCAAAAGCCTGCCTCGTTTTCCAAGCGATCCAGTAAAGCTTTCACGCTGGAAATAAATCCTTCATTCTTGGCGTCAACCAAAATGCCCAAGATCCCAACGGTATGAACGCCCAATTTGGCTGCGACTTCACGACCAATTTTTTCATCAATCAGTAACGCATCCGCTTTTTGATTCAAATAGAGCGCAATGGCGGCGGATTCGCCAATGTCGAGGCGCGCTTGGATAACTTCGGCAGGAAACGATTTCGGTGCAGAAAGAATTTCAATCCAATCCGGCAGAACCAAATCAGAAAATCGTTTTTGAATTTTTGTCAGGCGCGTAAATTCGTCGGCAACTTGCGAAGGAATCAGAACGCGCTGGAAGAGTTTTTGAAGCAAATGTTCCTGCTGAACGCGGCACAAATTCAAAATGACTGAAGTGTCAGCGACGACAATCATCGGCTTTTAAGTTCCCGAAGGGTCTGTAAATCGTCTTCCAAATCCCGCGCATCATAATGCTGCGGGATTTTTCGGTCGCGCAGTGATGCCTGAAAATCGAAAAAACCGATGCCCGCGATGTCCGCAGCCTGAATGATCGTCACTTTGCGGGCTGCATAAAGCGAAAAAGCCAGTTCCAGCTTCACTTCGCTTTCGCTCATCTTTTGCAACGCGGAAATATTCTCCGGCAATGTTACTATCATGATGCAAATCTATTGAAGGTTTCTCGTTCGGTCAAACGCTGGAATCTAAAACGTTAAATCGTGCATCGTTGAATCGGTCCAGATTTTACATTTTAAGGATTCAACGATTGAACGGCTTCACAACAACAAAAAAGGCGAGGCTTGCGACCTCGCCGTGAAAACTTTTTCTGTGCAGTTAATTTTTCGCAGCGGCTTCCGGCGTGACATTTACGCGGCGACTGCCTTTGTCGAAATTCACCTTGCCATCGACGAGCGCGAACAAAGTCCAATCGCGACCCGTGCCGACGTTTTGTCCAGCGACAAATTTCGATCCGCGTTGACGAATGAGGATGCTGCCCGCTGTGACAACATGGCCGCCAAATTCTTTTACGCCAAGCCGCTTGCTGACGCTATCGCGACCGTTCCGAACACTGCCTTGACCTTTCTTGTGTGCCATAAAACTCCTTAAATATTAATTCCTGTAATTTTTACCACCGTCAATTCCTGACGATGTCCGACCGTGCGGTGATAACCTTTGCGGCGGCGCATTTTGAATGCGATTTTCTTTTCACCACGTTTGTGGGCGACGACATCCGCCACCACTCCCGCGCCTGCGATGGTGGGGCCGCCGAAGGTAAACTTGCCTTCATTCCCGACCATCAAAACGCGATCAAATGTGAAAGTTTTTCCTTCACCCGCTTCCACGGGCAAACGTTCAATTTCCAAAGTGTCTCCGGCGACGACACGATATTGTTTTCCACCGGTTTCTAATACAGCGTACATAAATTTTTCCCTCAAAGGGACGTGGATAAAACCAAAAACACCTCTAGGTGTCAACCTTGGTTTCGAAAAATCGTTGGGTAAGATGCTTGCGGAATAAAGGGCGTCAAGTGACGTTCTTTGCATGAAAACCGTGGCCGTCATCGGCGCGTCAACCAATCGGTCGAAATACGGGAACAAAGCCGTGCGCGCTTTTCAACAAGCGGGTTACAAAGTTTT
>JBDSLX010000417.1:0-1910 GCA_039916145.1 Verrucomicrobiota bacterium
TTATCTCGTTCCCGTCAGGAGCGCGAAATAGCGACGGACCGGCTGAGCCACCTCATCGGGCTTGGATCGAAAACATTCGGAATTCACCTCATTGATTCGCCGCTGCCAGTTTACAAAAAAGATCAACTTGATTTAAGGGTGACGAGCGCGCTGGCCGCCCGTCCAGATTTGCGTTCCGCCGGATTGGCCATTGCAGCGGCTGGTAAACGGGTCGGTTTGGCGAAAGCAGAAGTTCTTACGTTTACAGCGGCACTGAATGCCAAAGAAGTCGGGAACGATTTTCTTACCGGCCCCGGATTCGACATTTCGATTCCCTTTCTCAATCAAAATCAAGGCAACATTGCTTTGGCTAAAGCGAACCTCGAAAAATCGGCACGGCATTATCTCGTGATTCGCGACCGAGTAATTCTGGAAGTTCGCGAGGCGCATCATCGTTTGGAGCAGGCGCAGGAAAGTTTAGAGACGTGGCAAAAACGAATTTTCCCTCCGTTGCAGGAAAATATAATGCAAACGCAAAAAGCCTTTGAACTGGGCGACACTTCTTTTCTTCTCGTGCTTGAAGCCACGCGCAAATTTGCCGACGCGGAGATGAAAGTTGCCACGGCAAATGCAGACGCTCGTCGCGCTTTTGCCGAACTGGAACGGAGCGTCGGCGGGCGACTTGATGGACTAATATCGAAATGAAAATGAATTGCGCCCAACCCGTTTTGCGAAAAGGTTTTTCAGTTTTGTATCTGGCGCTGTGTGTATCGTCCCACTTGAGCGGTGCGGAACCAGTCAAAGTTGCTCCGGCTAAAATTGAGAATCAGGTTAAAGAAGCGGATCTCACGACTGTTGTTTTAACGTCCGCAGCGGAGAAGCGTTTAGGAATTGAAACGTCCACGATTGAATTTAAAAAAATCGAGCGCACGCGACTATTTGGCGGCGAGATTGTTTTGTCGGCTATCTTTCCCAATTCCACTTCCGGCACCAATTCTTCCGGACAATCTGTTTTCGCTCTCCTGCCCTCACTTGCGCCGACCGAAATGGTGCGAATAGCCGAGGCACAAATTGACGCCGACGCACAAATGGAACGGACCAGGGTGCAACTGGACGGCGCGAAGAGCACTCTGGAACGCGCGGAGAAATTGTTGGCTGCCAAAGTTGGCAGCGTGCGAACGGTAGATGAGGCCAAAACGCAAATGGGTTTGGCCGAAGCTTCGGTCAAAGCCGCTCAGAGACGACGTGAATTACTCGGCGCGCCGATGATGGAGTCGCAAAATCCGAAGCGCGTTTGGGTTCGTGTTCCGGTTTATGTGGGAGATTTTTCCAAATTGGATTTGTCCAGTGCCGCGCGGATCGGCGGACTAGGTGACGCTCCCACTCCCACAATTCATTTCGCAAAACCCGTCAACGCGCCGCCATCGGCCAATCCCAATTCCGCAACCGTGGATGTGGTTTATGAATTAGCGAACGATGATCGTTCGTTCCGACTCGGACAAAGAGTGGGAGCCACGCTGACATTTAAAGGTCTTCAGGAAAATCTCGTTGTCCCATGGTCTGCAGTAGTGCAGGACATTCATGGCGGTAGTTGGATTTATGAGAATACAAGGCCCCAAACTTTTGTGCGCCGCCGCGTTCAGGTGCAGTTCGTAGTCGGAAGTGACGCAGTGCTTGCGGCAGGTCCCAAGCCAGGAGTCAAGATTGTCACCACTGGCGTGGCGGAATTATTTGGAACGGAGTTTGGAGTGGGGAAGTAATGGAAAATCCCGCATGATGACCTGGCTCATTTCTTTTTCACTTCGGCAACGCGTGTTGGTCCTGGCTCTGGCAGGTGTGCTGATTGTTTTCGGTATCCGCGCCATTCGCACTGTGCCGTTGGATGTGTTTCCCGAATTCGCTCCGCCTTTGGTTGAAATTCAAACCGAAGC
>JBDSLX010000418.1:0-6295 GCA_039916145.1 Verrucomicrobiota bacterium
TTGCTTCATCTTTCGGAATTGATGGAGAACAAAGGTTTGATTTGGGCGAGCGACCGCGCGGAATGGCGTTTCAAAAAATTAAAACAGCGGACCGCTCGCTCTAAAGTTTTTAATTATCGGGCGGCGCTTTGGGATGGCGGGAAAAAACTTCCGACAAAAACTAAATTTGATGGTGTGTTGGTGGATGCGCCGTGCAGCGGGATTGGAACCTGGCAACGGAATCCTCAGGCGCGTTGGACAACTTCAGCGAATGACGTTCGCGAGTTGGCGCAAATTCAGCGCGAACTTTTGCTGAACGTCGCTGATTCCGTGAAGTCGGGTGGAAAATTAATTTATTCTGTTTGCACTTTGTCGCGCGATGAAACGATTGGCGTTGCGGACTTTTTTCAAAACTTACGGAAAGACTTTCAGCCGCTGGAAAAAGCGAACCCGTTTCAACCGAGTGAAACTGCAAACCAATTTATGTTTGGGCCGCAGGACTCTGGCGGAAACGGGATGTTCGTTTCTTGTTGGAGAAAAACCTAGCTCGAGCGGTAAAGATCGTCGGCGCGCGGATTCTTGCTATCTTCGGTCACGCGGTTCGGCCCGGCAGAGCGAATCAGAATGGTGTTTTGATTAAAATAGACCTGAATCGGCGTTCCCCACGGATCGACGATTTCTCCTTTGTGGTTCAATTCGCTTTTGCGAGTGACCAAAATCAGGACTTTTTTGTCCGACTGCCCAGTCAATGCTTTGGAGATTTCAGCGGGCGTCCCGGTCGGATATGAGCCGGTGAATTCCTTGTATTGTTGCAGGCCGATAATTAAACTTTCGGAATCCTCGTTGAATTTAGCGACTTTTGAGTCGGTTTTCTGCGATAAATAAGGTTTAGCCATCCATCCGGCACAGGCCAGGACAACTAACGCGACGATTGGGACAATAAACTTTTTCATATGGTTATTCGTGCGTCAGCTTGTTGTGCCGACGCTTCATAACCATGATGCACAAACTGTGCCTGAGTGCTGCTTTCCCGAATAACAAGATCAGCCGCGAGGCGTTGAGAAGTCGGCAATCGGCCTCCCAAAATTTCCAACATGCAGTCAACGGCTGCGTCGCCCATGCGATGTTTGGGCTGGCGAAGGGTGGTTAATGGCACTCGAAAATGTTCGGCGGCCAAAATATTTCCAAAGCCGACCACGGAAAGATCCTGTGGGATTTTAATTTTCTGATTGAGGAAAACGGTGGCGGCGCCAATGGCAACAAGATCATTTACAGCTTGCACTGCGGTCACTTGAAGCGATTCGTTGATGAGCTGAAGCGCAGCTTTTTTGCCTTCGTCAATGGTGGAGCCAGCGTTGAAGACCAGACGGTCGTCGGGTTCGATTTGGGCTTCGCGAAGAGCGCGGCGATAACCTTCGAGTCGCTCGTGCGCCCAGGGCGAGCCAAGTGGTCCGCTAAAAAACGCGATTCGTTTATGGCCAAGTTGCAGCAGATGAGACGTCGCAGCCTGGCTTCCGGCGACGTCGTCACTTTCAACATTGGCGAACCAATGACAAAATGGGCCGCAGTGGCCGAGGATTACGGTGGGAGTTTTGCGCCGTTTTAATTCTTCATAAACTGGCGCGCTCGGAGCCAATCGGTAAACGGGCGAAATAAATAAACCATCGACTCGGCGCGAAAGCAGACGACGGATACTGGCTTCCTCGCGTTCGGGAAGGTTCAATGTATGTGCGAGAATTAAATCGTAACCCAGTTCGCGAGTCCGGTCTTCAATTGCAGAAACCATTCGGGCGAAAAGAGGGTTTGTGATTGAAGGAATGACCAGCCCGAAAATTTTACTGGTGCGATTGCGTAATCCTTGCGCGATGGAATCCGGCACGTAACCCATTTGCTCGGCTAAAATTTTGATGCGAACCTTCGTGTTCGCAGAAATATCCGGCGCATCGCGCAATGCCTTCGAGATGGTCATCACGGAAACGCCAGCTTTCGCGGCTATGTCTTTCAATCGCACCATAATTAAGATCTCGGTTGTTGGTTTATGGGGTTATGCTTTGTAAACGCCCTTTTCCAGATTGTCGTCATCAAACGTTTGAACCGCTCCAGTGCAGTTTGCGGCGCAATGTCTCGAAAAACGAACTGCCTCCCGGATGCAAAAGTTGGGCCACTCGCCGATTTCGCCGAATTGTGATCACATCGCCGGCATCCAAATCCGCTTGCACTTGCCCATCAGCCGTTGCCGTGGTCTCAACTTTTTCGCTGATGACCTTTACTTGCACAATCGCGTTTGAACTCACAATGACGGAACGATTGGACAAAGTGTGCGGACAAATTGGGGTGATCGCAAAAACTTGCGCGTCTGGACTCACGATCGCTCCGCCGGCCGAGAGCGAGTAGGCAGTCGAGCCAGTGGGCGAACTGATGATTAATCCGTCGCACCGGTAACAGGTCAAGACTTGTCCATTAACAGTCACTTCCAATTCAATCATGCGCGGGGCAGCTCCACGGCTGATCACAATATCGTTAAGAGCGCGCAATAGAATCTTTTTCCCGCGCCCCTCGCCGCGTGCTTCGAGCAACGGGCGCGACTCAATTTCAAAATCATTTTTCCAAATTTTATCGAGCGCCCGGGGCAACTCCCTGGAAGGAACCGCCGTGAGAAATCCAAGCCGGCCCACGTTAACTCCCAGAATTGGAGTCAACGCTCCCTCTATTTCCCGCACAACGCGGAGCATCGAGCCGTCCCCGCCGAAGACCAAAAGCAAATCGACCTGCCGCGCGAGGCTGGCGGGATCGGGATAACTCACAGTTTTCAGGCCAACCATTTCTGCCGTGGCGATGTCGCAGCAAATATCGTGGCCGGTGCGCGCGAGCAATGCCGCCGCTTTTTGCGCCACGCTTCGGCTCTCGGGTTTTTCCGAGTTGGCAATCAAACCGACGCGGTTGATTTTTTTAGGAAACTTTTTCAAGCAGGATTAAAAATTCTTTATTGCCCGCCGGGCCGAGCAGGGGAGATTCCGTTTGACCACGCCATTGCAAAGAGGTCTTTTCTCCGACAAAAGTTTTAAGTTCGTTCAGCACACGTTCGTGGATCGCTGGATTTGTAATCACGCCCGAACCTTTGTCCACTTCGGCTTTTCCTGCTTCAAATTGCGGTTTCACGAGCGCAACGACTTTACCCAAAGGTTGAAGCAATGCAATCGCGGGCGGAAGAATCATGCGCAAAGAAATAAACGAGCAATCGATGACCACAATGTCGACGAGTGAAAATGGTTGGAAAAATTGCGCAGGGGTCAAAGTTCGCGCATTGATTTTTTCCATGACGACGACGCGCGGGTCCTGACGAAGTTTCCAGGCGAACTGGCCATGCCCGACATCAATTGCATAAACTTTTGCCGCGCCATTTTGAAGAAGACAATCGGTAAAACCTCCAGTGGACGCGCCAAGATCAATTGCGGTTTGGTCAGCAACATCAATTTGAAAATGGCTTAACGCATGCTCGAGTTTATAACCGCCGCGGCTGACATATTTTTCCGGGGCGGCCAACACCAGTTGATCTTCCGCACGAACCAAGTCGCTGGGTTTGTGGGCGAGCTGTTCGTTAATGCGGACTTGTCCGGCGAGAATGGCGCGTTTGGCTTTCTCGCGACTGTCGCAAAGACCGCGTTCAACGAGTGCTTGATCAAGTCGTGACATGAATCGAAATTGCCACACTGTTCACGAGGAACCAGCGGTTATTCTACCGCTTGTATAACGCGTTGCTGAATCTCGCGAAAATTATTCAAAAACAAATCGTTGTCGGCGACGACTTTCTGGACGAGCTGAGAGAGCAATGCCATTTCGGTGAAATTCACGACGGCCTGAACGCTTTGTTGAAATCCTTGAAGGGCATTCAGAGTTTCAAAAGAGTCGCCCAACAAAACAACGGTGGTATGACGGCGTTGATTCATCGGCATTCGTTGCAAGGTTTGCAAAACAAGATTTTCATCCGGCGATTCGCAGGCAAACTTTTCCTCGAGGACAACGACTTGATACGGCACCTGGCTGAAGCGACCGGGAAATTCAGAATGGCTTCCAATGCTATGCACCTTGTAGCCGAGTTCAATCAACGCTGCTTGCGCGGTGGAAAGCCACTCGGGAGTGGTAATCGCAAGCAAAGCCGGTTTGTCCGTGGCGCTGACGAAATCGAATTGATCTGACATAAATTATTTCAGTTTTAAAGTAGCCGGTAGTTGCGGCATGGCCGCTTTTGCGAGGTCGGCAGTTTTCATTCGCAAATCAGCGACGGCCGTTGTTAATTCACCGCGAGCTTTTTTAATATTGTCGATGCCGCGCGTGACCGGCCCTCGTTTCGTGCTGTAGAGCAAGGCCGTTTCTTCGGTAATCGCGCCCTGTTCATAAGAATCCAAACAAGCCTGATCGAAAGTGCGCCAGCCGAAGGTATGGCTCGCTTCAATAATTTCGTAAAAACTTTTTCCTTCACTCTCGCCCTGCACCACACTTTCCTTGGTGCGGAGATTTGCGCCCATGATTTCAAGCAAAGCGTGACGTCCGCCGCCAATTTTGGGTGCGAGTCTCTGGCTGATCACCCAACGCAAAGTGTCCGCGAGCCGAAGCCGAATCTGTTCCTGCTCTTCCTGTTCAAACATGCCGAGAATACGATTGATCGTCTGGCCGGCATCAATCGTGTGCAAAGTGCTGACAACAAGGTGCCCTGTCTCCGCCGCACTCAAACCAATTTCGACGGTTTGACGGTCGCGCATTTCGCCAACGAGAATTACCTTTGGCGCCTGACGTAACGCAGCGCGCAATCCGTTGGCAAACGTGTTGAAATCGGTGCCCATTTCGCGCTGATTGAAGGTCGCTTTTTTCTGCGGATGCACGAATTCGACGGGGTCTTCCAACGTAATGATGTGAACCGATTTTGATTCATTAATCTCGTTGAGAATCGCAGCCAGCGTCGTTGACTTTCCGGAACCAGTCGCACCCGTGACTAAAACCAGACCGGTTTTTTCTTTGGCCACACTGAGGAAAATATCCGGCATCCTCAATTCCTGGAGCGTTGGAATCTCGGTGTTTAATTTCCGCATCACGACTGAATAATTTCCGCGCTGCGAAAAAATATTAACCCGAAAACGGGCCAGATCGCCGACGGAATAGGACGAGTCGCAGGAACCATAGCGAAGCAGATCCTCCGTTAAACGCGGATTGCCGCCGATCAAATTGAGTGCCACCAGTTCGGTTTGATAAGGAGTCAAATTGTCGAGCGGGGGATTGCATTCCACGGAAACCAGTTCGCCCGAGTGTTCGACCTGCAACGGTTTGTTCACCGTAAAATTAAGATCGGAAACATCCTTCTTCGTATCAAGCACTGTCGCGGAATCCACCATCGGCGTCGATTCCAGCATCGTGGTCAGAATGTAATCAAGTTCAGTGCGGCGCATTGTTCGTAGTGTGGGTTGAGAGTGATGTGGCTCGCCATTTTACAAAGTTTCGTCGTCTTCCGGCGGATGGGCCAGAAATGGCCGGAACTTTTTCTTGTCAATTCCTTTGTCGTAGGCTTCTTCCGGCGAAATTCGTTTCATCTTCAAATGATCCATAATGGAATCGTCCAAAGGTGTGTTGCCAATGCGTTTGCCGACCTGAATCATGCCGGGAATTTGATGCGTTTTTCCTTCGCGAACAAGATTCGCCACCGCCGTCGTGAACACGAGAATTTCCAAGGCAGCCACGCGTCCTTTTTTATCCGTTCGTTTAAATAAATTTTGCGCAACAACTCCCTTCAACGCTTCCGACAACGTCGCGCGAATCTTATTTTGTTGGTCCGCCGGAAACACGTCGATGATACGATCCACCGTTTTCGCCGCGCTCGGTGTGTGCAAAGTCCCGAGCACAAGATGCCCCGTGCTCGCGGCGGTCAGAGCAAGTTCGATCGTTTCCAAATCGCGCAACTCACCGACCAAAATAATATCCGGGTCTTCACGCAGCGCGCCTTTGAGCGCCGCCGCAAAAGATTTCGTATGAATGCCGACTTCGCGATGGTTGATAAGGCAATTTTTACTTTCGTGAACAAATTCAATTGGATCTTCAACCGTAATGATGTGGTCTTTACGGTTCTTGTTGCAGTAGTCCACCATCGCCGCGAGCGTTGTCGATTTTCCTGAACCAGTCGGCCCGGTCACGACAACCAATCCTTTGTGCAACATGCAAAACTTTTTCAACACGGCGGGTAGTGGCGCATCGAACTTTTCAAAGTCTTCAAACGACAAAACTTTGGACGGAATTTGCCGGAACACCGCCGCCATCCCGTATTTCTGGT
>JBDSLX010000419.1:0-12945 GCA_039916145.1 Verrucomicrobiota bacterium
GAATTAGCGTTGGTGTTGATTTACTAAACCCGCAAGTGCTGGAAGCGGATTGGATAGAACGGAGTCGATCATGCGCGGCACGGTCGCGACGATTTCTGCCAGCAGCGTTTCACAATCTGGTTGCGAAAAACGATTGGCTCCGCCTGAAGAACGAACAAAGCCGTCCAACGTTTGCTGGGCATAACTCAACAGCCCTTGGCGCAGCGGGAACGAAAAGCTGGCGAGCGTGATGCCGTAAACCAAAGTGTGCCATCCATGCGCGTCGCCGGAATCGACGGCGCGGATGTAACGTTGCAAACCGCGCTGATCGCGCAATGGCCGGAGCCGTTTGAGTTGAATTTGGCCAACGCGCTTGCTGGCCGTCGCCAAAAAATCCAAACGCGCGTCCCGGGCGATTTGTTGGTCGAGAGAAATCAATTCAGAAAATTCACTGCGGCTGGCGTGCTGGTAGGCCTGACAAATCAGCGGCAGTTCGATGGGACCAAGGAGTTGCGTTCGGTAATTTTCCAAAAAAATTTTCAGCGCGGCGAAATCTTTCACGCCGTCAAGATGAAGAGAGGCATTCGCCGCGCCCGCCAGCTTTAGCCCATCAGTCGAACCAATTTGATTGACCAGCGGATGAAAATCTCCCAAAAGATTCTCCGCTTCGACGGCTGCAAATCTGGTTTGCGTTGGTTTCATTTCATTGCGCGGCGAAAAACTCTTTCACCAGCTTTCGCAGAATTTAACGCGAACGGCGCAAGGCTCAAAGGGAGAAATCTTTTCAAAAGAAAATTTTTAAGTTGCATTGGAAAAATATTTCAAAGGGATAATTTACGATTGAGGCGGGCTGATTTATTTTGGAAAATGTATTCGATGACACGCCATTGTCACAAATGCGGATGGGAGTGGGCGATCAACGGCCAGCCTGGTCGCAGCGAATCCTGCCATCGGTGCGGCGCGGATTTGCGGGTCTGTTTGAATTGCGCGAGTTACGATTTGCGCGCGGCGCATCAATGTCGTGATCGCCGCGCTGATCCCGTGGAGGAAAAGCACTCGGGGAATTTTTGCGAATATTTTGATTTCATCAAACGGAACTTTGTTGCGAAGGACGAAACGAATCCACGTGAAAATGCGGCTCGTGAGCAGTTGAAGAAATTATTTGGGGATTGACGTGCCGCCAGCGTCTCGCTGCGTTTTTGGACTAGAACCGCCAACGAGACGTTGGCGGCACGCGCGAAGCATGTTCATGAACCACTCGCCCGCGCAAAACTCACGGAATCCTTGAAGCGCTTGTTGTCGGCGCGAATCCGCGCCGCGAGCGTTTTACTGATGCAAAAAAGAAATGGTGCCGCCAATTCCGGTGCGAGGTCGAAAAGTTTCTCAAAAGAGGCGGAAGAAATTTTTAACAACAGGCTGTCTTTATTTGCGACCACGTCAGCGGAACGCGGGCCGTGATCGAACAAAGCCATTTCCCCGAAGAATTCTCCAGCGGCGAGTTGGGCCAAAATCGTTTCCTTGCCGCCGATCATCAGCCGCACGCGCAATTCACCTTCGAGCACCAGATACATGGCATCGCCGATTTCTCCTTGTTTTACGACTTCAGTCCATTGCCGGACATTTTGCACTTCCATGAATTGCGCAAAACGTTCCAGTTGGTCGTCCTTCATTTCGGCCAGAATTTTGACTCTGCGAAGCGAACCCGGTTTTAAATTCGCGTGCGAAAAACTTGTGTTCGCTGTCGCCGAGCCGGTGGCAGGCTTGGCGCGGAAAAACATTTGCAGTTCAGAAATTTGCCCTGCTTTTTGCCACGAATCATTGTTCTCGCCATAAATCCAAGTGTTCGCCGTGACGCGCTCGTCCTTGATCCAATTGACGAGCGTCGGCAATTCGACCGGCCCATAAATGACGCCATCCACGCCCCATATTTTATAGCCGTCACCTGTTTGTTCAGAATCCATCAAAACGTTTCTAAGGAAAGCGAGGATTTAAAGAAAGGTAAAATAAAGCACAATTTTCAGGGGCAATTAAAACCATTTGCCCACGCGATGCAGAACTTGTCCCGTGGCTTCAAGCCACCATCCGAACACCGTGAACAAATCGATTTTCGCGGTGAGCAGTGGAATTCCCAGGAGTAACACGCTGACGTTGCCGAGAAAAATGATCACGATGGAAAATAAATAACCTTGTTCTGTGATGTCCGATTGGCGTGTTTTCAAAATGTGCCAGGTCAGCGTCACGTGAAATGCGTAGGCCGCGCCGACGAGCAAATGGAACCAGACCGCGAATTGTTTCCAGTTCCAGATGAGATGGCCAATCGTGAACACGAAAATAAGCAGTGCTACGTAAACCGGAAAAAAATAGGGAGCCAATGCGATTAAGAAATTCGTCTTCGTAACGACGACATGACCGCCGCGCGAAGTGGCTTTGAATTTTTTAACTTTGCCGCCAAAAAGCCACGTCCAGAGCGCGTGGGTGAATTCGTGGCCGAACACGTAGATCCACATTGGTTTCGGCAACAAAACGAAAATGCAAATCCAGCAGGCTGCTCCCGCTAGAAAAGGAACCCAGGTTTGATCCGCGCTGCCCGCCGCACTAAAAACTTTCCACAACGTAGCCATTGCCCCGAAACAAATCGGCAGCAACAAAATGGCAATGATGAATTTGGCCCATTTGGGCATGACGGAAGAATTCAGAAGCCGGAATTCAGAAGCCAGAAGAAAACAGGAGTCAGGAATCAAGAGCCAGAAGTCAGGAGAAAAAATTCTTCGCGTCTTTGCGTCTTTGCGTGAATATCCGACCATGACGAAAGACGAAGCATTGCAGATTTTTCGAGAAACCGGCGCGCTTCTCGAAGGACATTTTGTTCTGCGCAGCGGATTGCACAGCCGCCAATTCTTCCAATGCGCCTTGGCTTTGCAGCAAATGCCCATTGTCGAAAAACTCGGTGAGGCCTTGGCAAACCAAGTTCGCTCAGTCGGCGTGACGACCGTGATTTCTCCTGCAATGGGCGGACTTGTTATCGGCCAGGAAGTGACGAGGCAACTCGGCGCGCGTTTTATTTTCGCGGAAAAGGAGGAAGGAAAATTAGTTTTGCGTCGCGGCTTCAAACTTTCTCCAGACGAAAAAATTCTCGTCGTCGAAGATGTCGTGACTAAAGGTGGACGCGTGCAGGAAACGATTGAAATTGTTCGCGCCCATGGCGGCAATCTTTGCGGCGTGGCGATGATTGTGGATCGTTCTGGAGGCGTGCTGAATTTCGACGTGCCGACGTTTAGTCTAATCGCGCTGAACGTTGAAACCTTCGCGGCCGACCAATTACCGCCTGACTTGGCCGCAACTCCCGCCACCAAACCGGGAAGCAAATAAGTTTGTTGCGAGAAAGTTTCAAAGAGTCGGGGCAGTTGTCTTACAATTTCGACCTTTATTCTGGCGTAAGAGCATTGTTATAAAAGGACGAGTTTCATTAGCTTGTAAGTCCATAATGATGAAAGCGACGTTGAAAAATTCAGACGGATTTACGTTAATTGAGCTGTTGGTCATCATCGCGATCATCGCAATTCTGGCTGGCTTGCTCTTACCTGCGTTGGCCAAGGCCAAAGAAAAGGCCAATCGCACTTCGTGCCTCAACAACGAGAAACAAATGATGTTTGCCGCGCAAATGTACTCGGACGATTGGCCCGATTTTTATTATTACACCGCAAGCATCAGCGACGATTCCGCGCCGCAATCCTATTATCCCCGTTCCATCTCGAACTTGAAAACCTTCAATTGTCCGAGCACGCGAAATCAAATTCGGCAAAATGTTTTTGAGGCGCCCCCGAATGACACCAAGCTGCTCGATTTAAAAAACACCTGTCACGGAGACCGGCTTTCAAACATTCACAAATTCGGCCATAGTTACGAATTCTTTGGCTATTTTGAATTGGCCCCGCTTAACAATGTCAGAAAATCGCAAAAAACGGTGAACAAACCGGGGCCGGTTAAGGTCGTGCTTGTCCTGGATGCAGACGATATTTTTACGGGCAATCCTCGCAACAACCGGCCCGACGCCGCCAACAATCACGGTGAAAAGGGATGGAACTGGGGCTTTGTCGATGGCCACGCTGAATGGGTTACAGCACGGCAAACCTATCAAAAATTGCTCGATAGTTATATGACCAGCGGCACGTCTTACGGGCCAGGGCCATAAACCAGCTGGACACATTTCAAAACAGACCAGCCGCCTCGCTTCCAATTCCTTTCTGTAGATGGAAGAAGCCGTTGAGATTTTTGAAGACTCAGGTTAAATGCACGTATGAAATTTAGATCCAAGAAAACTTTTTTGAAACTTTTCAGCCCCCTTTGCGCTATGGCCATTTCAACTTCCGCCAGTTTCGCCCTGGAAATTATCGCGCATCGCGGTGCATCGCATGACGCACCCGAAAACACACTGGCTTCCTTCAAACTTGGCTATGAACAAAACGCCGATGGCGACGAACTGGATATTCACCTCACGAAAGATGGGAAACTGGTGTTGATTCACGATTACGACACCAAGCGCACGGCGGGCGTTGAAGGGAAGATCGCAGAAAAAACGTTCGACGAACTGCGTACACTGGATGTCGGTCAATGGGGCGATTGGAAGGGCAAAAAATTTCATGAAAAGATCCCGACGCTCGCTGAAGCCCTTGCTTTGATCCCGGACGGTAAAAAGTTTTATCTCGAAATCAAATGTCACGATGGAATTCCAGCCGAGGAGAAAAGAACGATCACAAAAACTTTACCGGAAATGGAAAAGGTTATCAAAAGATCGGGGAAAAAACCGAAACAGATGCCGGTGATTACATTCAATTACCTGGTTGCGAAAGCGGCCAAGGAACGTTTTCCAGCTCACGATGTCTATTGGTTGGTCGGCTGGAGCAAAGATAAAAAAACCGGCGAATATCCCAACATCGATGATTTGATCGCAAAAACTAAAGCGGCAAAACTTGATGGGCTTGATCTCAATTTTGGTTTTCCGGTGGATAAGGATTTCGTCAAAAAAGTTCATGATGCGGGCCTGAAACTATACACCTGGACTATTGACGATCCTGCGGTCGCGAAGGCGCAGATTGATGCGGGTGTCGAAGGCATTACGACCAACCGGCCAGAATGGCTTCGCGAACAATTGAAAAAGTAATCGCGCAAAACGGGAGCCATGTTTCTTTCGTTTCAAAATATCAGTAAACGTTTTCCCGGCGCCGTTGCTTTGGCCAATGTGAGTTTTGAAATTGCGCGAGGAAGTTGCCATGCGTTAATCGGCGAAAATGGCGCGGGCAAAAGCACGTTGGGAAAAATTCTCGCCGGAGTTTACACCGCAGACGAAGGCGTGATTGCGCTCGAAGGAAAAGGAATCCATCCAACCAGTCCGTTGGCCGCGCGCAAGCTTGGCATCGCGATGGTCCATCAGGAATTGGCATTTTGCCCCAATCTGAGCGTGGCGGAAAATCTTTGCCTCGGCGATTTACCGCGTCGCGCCGGATTGGTGAGCCGGAAAAGATTACGCCAAAAAGCGCAATCCATGCTCGACGAAATCGGGGCCGAAATCAATGTGGACGAGCCAATTTCAAGGCTGTCCACGGGACAAGAGCAGATGGTGCAAATCGCCGCCGCTCTCGGAGTTCAGGCGCAAATCATCGTGATGGATGAGCCAACCAGTTCGCTGTCGGCGCGGGAAAGCGAACGTCTTTTTGAACTTCTGGCGAAACTGAAAACGCGCGGCATCACGGTGATTTATGTTTCGCATCGCATGGAGGAAATTTTTCATCTGTGCGATTCCATCACCGTTTTGCGCGATGGACGGCACGTCGTTACCGAAAAAATTTCGCAAACAAATCATCATCGAGTGATTCATCAAATGGTTGGGCGAGAGGTTATCTTTCAAGAGCCAAAACATTTGCAGCAACAGCTCGGCAAAGAACTTCTAGGCGTGGAGAATCTTTCTTCGCCTGGAAAGTTTTCCAATGTGAGTTTTTCCCTTCAAGCTGGCGAAGTGCTGGGATTTGCTGGTCTCATCGGAGCCGGCCGAAGCGAAGTGGCTCACGCTATTTTTGGACTCGATGAGCGAGCGACTGGAAATATATCCGTGAAAGGAAAAGAGATTCCGCTCGGCTCCGTTGATGAATCTCTAGGGGCCGGAATCGGTTTGCTCCCGGAAGATCGAAAACGTCTCGGCCTCGTGCTGACCATGAATTGTCGCGAAAACACTTCGCTCGCCACGCTAGATCGTCTCAGCCGATTTGGTTTTGTAAAACGGCGCGAAGAAAAAATTCTGGCGCAAAAATATGCCGACCGGCTGCGAGTCAAAGCGCCGTCTATCGACTCGCTGATTGCTGCCTTGAGCGGAGGAAACCAACAAAAGATTGCGCTGGCAAAATGGCTGGCGCGGGAATGTGAGATTTTAATTGTCGATGAACCGACGCGCGGCGTGGATGTCGGCGCGAAAGCGGAAATTCATCAACTGCTCGATGAGTTGGCTTGTCAGGGATTAGCTGTTCTCGTGATTTCTTCCGAGCTTCCCGAAGTGATGAATCTTTCTCGTCGAATTCTTGTCCTGCGCAAAGGCGTCGTGGAAGGGGAATTGTCACGTGCGGAATTTTCACAACTGAATTTGATGCGACTAATGGCAGGAATTCAGCGGCAGGCCGCCTAAAACCTTTTCGTAATTTTGTGCGTTGCCGTGCAGCGGAGTGCCGGGTTGAAGTTGAGACAAAAAGCTTTTTAGGAGAAACAGCGGGTTATACAATCCGCGCAGAAAAACTCACATGAAAACTTCTTTGCGCCTTTCCAGTTTCATTTTCACGATCGCCATTTCTGCGCTGAACATTTTTGGACAACCGGCCACGATTAACAAACCGGTTGAAACACTGGCCGAATATCAGGCGCGACTCAAAACGGTGGCGACGCACCCGCGTTTTTCTGCTGCGCTGCTTGGCGTCAAAATCGAATCGCTGGATACGGGAAAAATTATTTTCGAGCAAAATGCGGACAAGCTGATGAAGCCCGCCTCGAATGCGAAAATGTATTCGGGCGCGCTGGCGTTGGATCGGTTGGGACCGGATTTCAAAATCAAGACTTCGTTTTATGCGGCATCACCGCCCGATGCTTCGGGAACGATTTCTGGCGATTTAGTCGTTTATGGGCGTGGCGATCCCTCGTTCTCGGCGAGATTCAACGATGGCGATTACAAAAAGCCGATGGATCAATTGGTCGAAGCGGTGACAAAGGCTGGAATAAAAAAAATCAGCGGCGATCTGGTGGGCGATGAAAGCTTTTTCAGAGGCCCGCCTTACGGCGTCGGTTGGAGTTGGGATGATTTGCAGGAATATTATGGCGCGGAAGTTTCGGCGCTCACGTTGCAGGAGAACACGGTCGATCTAGTTATTCATCCCGACGCAAAAATTGGCGAGCCTTGCAAAATTACCACCAAACCGGAAACGACGTATCTGACATTTATTAACCGCACCGAAACCGTGGCGAAAGGCGGGAAGCGCAACGTGGAAATTTATCGGCCGGTTGCGGAGAACACGGTTTATGTTCGCGGCACTTTGCCGATGGGCGAATCGATTACGGACGCCGCAGTCGCAGTGCATAAACCGGCGCTCTGGTTTGTCACCATGCTCAAAGAGGCGTTGGCGAGACGCGGCATAATCGTTTCAGGAAAGCTACGCACCGCAAATTGGCTCGACCGCGAAGAGTATCCTATTGATTTCGGAAAACTAACCGAGGTCGCGTTTATTGAATCGCGTCCGATGGCGGAACTCGTGAAGGGGATGATGAAGCCGTCGCAAAATCTTTTCGCGCATTTGCTGTTGCTGCAAGTCGGAGAGAAAACAAGGACGCCTGAAAATGCCAAAGAAAATTCGGACGACGCAGGCTTGACCGAGATGAAAAAATTTCTCGCCGAAGCGGGAATCAGAAAAGGAGATGTTCTTTTGGAAGAAGGCTCTGGTTTGTCGCGCGGCTGTTTGCTCAAGCCCGGCGCGTCAGTGGCGTTGCTGAAATATATGCACAAGCATCGTTCTTCCAGTGAGTTTTATGATTCGCTTCCGATCGCCGGTGTTGATGGAACTTTGCGCAACCGCTTCAAAGGAACCGCTGCGGAAAAAAATATTCACGCAAAAACAGGAACGATTCGTTATGTGAATTCCATTTCCGGCTACGTCACGTCGAAAGCTGGGGAGCACTTGGTTTTTTCGATCATGTTGAATGCCTACAACGGAACCGATGGACGAACGCATACGGATGGACTCGCGGCCATGCTGGCGGATTTGGCGACGCGCACGGATGCGAAGGTGGAATAACTGCGGTTACGGCCTTTCCCGCCAACGCAGATCGCGCAGTAAGCTTGTCGCATTGTTGAGATCGGACTATTTTTTATTTCATGCAAAGCAAAGCCGCCTCCGTCCAAAAATATCTTGCTGAGTTGCCCACCGACCGCCGGATCGTCATTGAAGCGGTGCGCGCAATGATCCTTAAGAACCTCGACCCGCTTTACGAGGAGGGTATGCAGTATGGAATGATTGGATATTATGTTCCGCACCGCATCTATCCGCCGGGGTATCACTGCGATCCGAAGCAACCGCTGCCGTTTGTCTGTTTGGCGTCGCAGAAAAATTACATGGCCTTGTATCTGGGTCTCTATGGCGATCCAGAACGCGAACGCTGGTTCCGCGAGACATGGGCCAGGACGGGCAAGAAGCTCGACATGGGCAAGTCGTGCCTTCGTTTCAAAAAGCTTGAGGATCTGGTGCTGGACGTGATTGGCGAAGCGGTTCGCCGCGTACCAGCCCGCGCGTTTATCCAGGAATACGAATCGGTCATCAAGAACATGCGCCGCAAGAAAACCCCTGGAAAGAAAACGGCGAAAAAAACGACTGGTTAGTTTCATTCTGTCACATGCACAAAATTATTTTCATCGGGT
The DNA here is from genome assembly GCA_039916145.1 of Verrucomicrobiota bacterium. Classification (GTDB taxonomy): domain Bacteria; phylum Verrucomicrobiota; class Verrucomicrobiia; order Limisphaerales; family CANJXF01; genus CANJXF01. The sequence continues at coordinate 8,924 of JBDSLX010000419.1, forward strand.
TTGCGGCGCTTTTTGTCTCCCTGGTTTGTCTCGGTCACACGGCAGAAGCGCCGCCACTGAAAGAAGCTCGCGGTGTTTGGATGCATTTACACAGTTACAGCGCCGACGCCGAGCAAGGAAAAAAGGAAGTGCGCGAGGCCGTCAAAGGGTTGGCCGAGGCCAATTTCAATTTGATCATGCCGTGGGTCGTCAGCGAATACGCCGCAGCGTTGACAGATACAAATTATCTCAGCGCCGCGCCCAACGCGAAGTGGGACGCGCTCGGCGAGGTGGTTCGCGAAGCGCATCAGCGCGGGATGAAAGTTGAGATTTGGTATTCCTTCACCTATTACAAATCGCCCCAAAGTCCCGAGTTCAATCCGAAACACGGCGGCGATCCTGCGTGGGCGGCGCGCTCGCTCACCGCATTTCAGGGCAAAACCAATCCCATGACCGATCTTTGTCCAACGCATCCAGAGGCGCGGCAATGGGAGCTTAAACAAATTGAATCGCTGCTTAACCGATATGCGAACGTCTCCGGCATTCACATCGAAGAACCGGGGTTTGGTTATCCGCAGAGTTGTGTTTGCGAATTGTGCCGCTCGCTTTTCAAAAGCATCCACGGCCAGGATTTGGAAAAAAATATCGACACGGCGCGCGCGGAAGATTTTCGCTGCATCGGCACGACAGAATTTATTCGCGAACTGCGCGAACGGATGAACCAGCGAAATCCCAAACCGATTCTGTCGGTGAACGGCGGTCCGTTCTGGCGAAACGATCGTTCGCTTGGCCGCGATTGGAAACACTGGGCGGAACTCGGCTGGCTCGATTATTATGCCGCACAAAACTACAGTTGTGATCTCGCATCTTTCACTTCCTACACGCAAACGATTCTCGGTGATATGCCTGCGGCTTGTCCGATATTTGTCGGCATCGGCGTGAAGTGGAGTGGCGGCGAAACCGCCTTGCCCGTGATTTTGCAGCAAATCGATTACGGGCGTTCGCGTGGAGCGAAAGGAATTTTGTTCTTCAGCGCCAAAGCGCTCACGGATGAGTATCTCAATGCGCTCAAAGTGGGGCCGTTTAAGATGCCCGCAATTTATCCCCTCAAATAAAATTGAGACCGAGACAACGACATTCTCTGGATATTACTTGTAGGCAACCGCCGCGCTGGATGCTCCCGCGAGGTGAATCACTTCAAAACGTTTGAACCCGATTTCACTGCACCATTTGCGAAAGTCTGCGCCCGAATAATCAAACGCATCCCCAAATTCAATGAGCATGTTCAGCGACATGAGCAGGCCGAAAACATTTTCGCGCCGCGCATCGTCGATAAGCGCTTCAACAGCGACAAACGCGCCGCCGGACGGCAAGGCATCATAGGCCGCCCGAATGAGGTGCATCTTTTTGTCCAGATTCCAATCGTGGAGAATCATGCCCATCGTGATGACATCAGCTTTGGGCAACGGATCTTTGAAAAAATCTCCGGCGGCAGTTCCGACACGCTCGCTCAAGCCAGCGGCGGCAATGGATTTTTTCGCAACGGGTTCGACAGGCGGCAAGTCAAAGCTGATGCACTTGAGATGCGGATGCTTCTTCGCCGCTTCCATACAAAGCAAACCAGTCGCACCGCCCACGTCACAAAGGGTTTTGTATTTTGAGAAATCAAATTTGTTTGCCAACGCTTCGAAATTTATGCGCGACAGACCAGTCATGGCGCCGAGGAATAGTTCGAGTTTCGGCAGTTCGGCATAAAGTACTTCAAAAATTCCTTTCGCGCCGTACTTCACTTCATTTTGCGGTTGGCCGGTGCGCAATGCTTCGGGCAAGTCGTGCCAGAATTTGAAAAGCCGCGCGTTGAGCATTTCGAGAATGCCGCCGACATAGCGTGGGCTGTTGCGGTCAAGATAAAGCGAACAGGACGGCGGATTGAAGTATTTCGCGTCCGGGCCGTCGCCGTTGCGGTCAAGAAATTTCATCGCCACGAGCGCGTCGAAAAAGTCGGCGATGCCACGCGGGTGAAGTCCCAGTTCGCCCCCGAGTTCCGCGCCAGTGAGTTGTCGCTGGCCAAGTTTGGTGAACACGCCAAACTCAACGGCGGTCAGAAGCACTTTGGAATTCCAAAAAGCAAAAGCGGTTTGAAGAATCGGGCCGGGATCATGTGATTGAGCATTCATGGCGAGCAGAAGTAAAAACGAGAGTTTGGATTACCAAAAGATTTTTTTCCAAGGGTGAAAGAGTCGCGTGAGGAAAGGAATTGGGCTTTGTCTATTCTGGCAACAAACCCAATTAAAGTTATGTCCAACTTTGCCTATGTTGCATTTGATTCTCACGGTCGGGAAGCCAAGGGAATTCTCGACGTCATCGACCAAAGCGAAGCGATGCGCCGACTCAAAGAGATGGGTTATTTTCCCACGAAAATTATTTTGCGCGCCCCGGCCAAAGCAGAAGCGCCCCGGCGAAAACGGAACCTTCTCTCGCGCCGCAAAATCTTTTCGCTGTCGCTCACCGGAACGCGCATTAACGCCAAAACTTTAGGTGTCTTCACACGACAAATGGCGACGCTGGTTGAAGCAGGCATGCCGCTTCTGCGCGGGTTGCGGATTCTCGAAGAGCAGGAACGCAATCCGAATCTGAAACGGGTGATTGGCGAGATTAGCGCGGTGGTCGAAGGGGGCGATTCGTTGAGCGAAGCGGTGGCGCATCATCCGAAAGTTTTTAATCGCTTATACATCAATATGATCAAAGCCGGAGAAATCGGCGGCGTCCTTGAAGTTGTTTTAAAACGGCTTGCCGAATTCATAGAGAAAGCGCAAAAGATCAAAGGCAAAATAGTCGCGGCGCTTTTTTACCCGAGCGCCGTGATCACGGTGGCGATTGCGATCCTGGGCATCCTGATGGTTTTCGTGGTGCCTCGATTTAAGATGATCTTCGATGGGTTACTTGAGGGACGAGCGATGCCCGTGTTTACAACACTCGTTCTTAACATCAGCGAGGCGGTGAAAAACCACCTTTTTCTAACCTTGGGGCTACTGTTCGCTGCGGTGCTTTCTTTTAGATTTTCCATTGCTACTAAATCGGGCCGAAGAATTTTTGATCGCGTGAAACTAAATTTCCCATTGCTCGGCCCGGTCATCAGCAAGGCGGCAATTTCGAGGTTCGCGCGAACATTCGGTACTTTGGTCAGCAGCGGCGTTCCCATTTTGCAAACTTTGACGATTGTGAAAGAGACGACCGGCAATGTGATTGTCGGCGATGCGGTCTCGGCGGTGCATGAAAGTGTGAAGCAGGGCGAAACCATCACCATTCCGCTCAAAGCATCGGGCATTTTTCCATCAATGGTTGTCGGCATGATTGATGTCGGAGAACAAACGGGCGCATTGCCGGAAATGCTCATGAAGATCGCTGATAATTATGATGACGAAGTGGACAACGCGGTCGCTTCTATGACCTCCTTGCTCGAACCTATCATGATTGTTTTTCTCGCGGTGATTGTCGGCAGCATTGTCATCGCGCTTTTTCTGCCGTTGGTGGCAATTGTTGACGGCGGCCTCGATCACAACGACGACCCTGGGATTTCAAATTAACTCCTGGCGCAGTTTCTTCATCGTTGACGGGAATTGTTCTGGTGCGAAAGTGTTTCCCGTGAACACAAACAGGGTTGCTTCGGTCAAAATTGGCAAATTGAATTTTTCTATTCCCATGCGATTCGCGATTTTTATTTTTCTTTTCGTTGCGTCATTCGGTTCGCTAGAGGCGCAGCGCGTTCCCGTCACCGAGAAAACATTGTCCAATGGCATGAGACTTCTGCTCGTGCAACGCAACGATGAGCCGACGGTTTCCGGTGGTTGGGTTGCGCATGTCGGCAGTTCCAACGAACGCCCCGGCATCACCGGCATCGCGCATTTGTTCGAGCACATGATGTTCAAAGGCACGCCGACCATTGGGACGAAAAACTATAAGAAAGATTTGGAAATCATCGCGGAGCAGGAACGGGTGCGTGATGAAATGCGTGAAGAGGAAAAGAAAGTTCGCGCTGCCTA
>JBDSLX010000420.1:0-9289 GCA_039916145.1 Verrucomicrobiota bacterium
GATGTCGAGTCGTATTGCAATAGCGTAGCAGCAGAAGTGCTGTTGCCATTAGCGGAGCTTCGCACCGCGTGGCATGGAGAAATAAACGACACGCATGAAATTGACCGGCTTTCATACAAATACAAAATAAGCAGGATTGTTGTTGCGCGGCGTGCGCGTGACGCAGGGATGCTCACGGATGAAAAGTTTAAAGATTATTACGGATTGGTTCTTGCAACGGCGCAAAAATCTTCTGGCGGACAATATTATGTGAATGAGAAATACCAGAACAGTGAGCGTTTTTCATTGGCGATAATTCAAGAAGCTCTCGCTGGCCGGTCAACGCAGCGCGAAGCAATGCAGTTTTTGGGAATCAAAAAGGACACAACTTTCCGAAAATACGTCGCGTCTCTACAACAGGGAATGGAATGGCCTATCTGATAGACTCAAATGTTTTTATCGAGGCAAAAAACCGCTATTATGGGTTTAATTTGTGTCCTGGCTTTTGGGCGTGGCTAGACCATGCGCACGAAAAAGGGTTAGTGTTAAGCGTGAAGAAAGTTAGAGACGAACTGATGAGTAGAGAGGATAGGCTTTCTCTTTGGTGTAAAACCCGCGCAAAAATGTTTGTCGATACAAACGACGCAAAAACATTCGAGAGTATGAAAATCTTGAGCGGTTGGGTCGTTGAAAATTACAAACCTGCGGCACAGGCTAAGTTTCTTGGAGATGCCGACTTCTTTTTAGTCTCCTATGCTCATGCCCACGGTCACACCGTTGTAACGGTCGAGAAAGAAGCAAATGGATTTGAGGTAAAAATTCCAAACGCTTGCAAAATGATGGACGTTAGTCACATGACGCCCTTCCAAATGTTAGCGAAAGAAAAGGCAACATTTCATTTCAATCCGTAATTCCAAATTAGGACACTACCCATTATCGTAGAATCCTAATTTAAATCGAATCCGGCCTTTTTCTTTTCTATTCCAATTCTGGTTTAATTACATGGCCTTTGCCTAATTCTGATGGTCGCAAGTTTGTGCAGGTAACTCTCTGGGCCTTTTCGGAAAACTAGAGTAATTCGTTGGTTATTTCGCCTTCGGAGAAGCTAGCGGTTTTGTTTTCGGCTTTTCCTTCTTGTCTGGTTTGAAAGCCGAGCGCAAAAGCCAGTGGCGCTTCAAGCCTTGGACAAGTTCATCCGAATGGCTAACAGCTTCGGAAACGTTGCTCAAAATATTAGTGTTCGCCTGAACTTGTGCGTTCAGATTACTCGTCACATTCGCCAGATTCTCGAGCGTGCGATTCAAATTTGTGACGAGTGATGTGAAATTTGTGTCGGTGCTGGCGAGGGTGGTATCTGCTGTTTTCAAAGTGCGTTGAAGTTGCGCGTTGAGGTTTGTCGGAATAATCCATTCGCCGAGCGAACCTTTCGGGTCGCGGATGTTTGCGGTGATGAAATTTAAATTCGTCACCAATGGTTGCGCGGAGGTTAAAACTGAATCCAGTTTCTCGGTTGCTTTAGCTGTGTTGTCCAAAACAGCGGTGAGTTGGTTGGTTAAAGTCAGAATACTGGGCAGTGCGCTTTCTAATCCGCTGACGAGAGTCTCCAGGCGTTCGGTCAGCGCAGGAGATTCGAGCGGCTCGATCCAGTAGGGTTTTGCTTCAGCAAGATTTGTATAAAAAACGGCCGGCTCATTCGTGACAGTGTAATTGAGCAATTTAAAAAACCGCTGTTCTACTTCAGCATCAACAGCAGATGCAGTGAAACCTGGTTCTTCTTCAGCAATTGTTTTTTTCAAAGCCGCTTTGATTTCTTTCGTTTTTTTCAACACCAGGTCGCCGTTAAGCACCTTGAGATTTTTTTTATCTTCCCCGATGACTGTTGGCGCGCCATCGTGTCCTTTGATAATTTCCAAATTGCGATTTCCCAGAAAATCCGCCGGGGCGACACGGACTTTAGAATCTAGCCAAATATAGCCATAGTCCCGCTCCATAATTTCAAAATAAACGGTCACGCCGTACCAATCATCGGGTTCATTCGGTTTCACTTCGAGAATTCGCCCGACGGGTAATCCCATTAGCTTAACCGGATCACCCGCCTTCAAACCTGCTGCATTGTTCAAGCCCGTCGAATATTGAATTTTCGTCTTGAACCAGCCTTTTCGTTGAGCGGTGTGATAAATGTAATAAACCAAGCCGCCGAGCAATAGGAGCGTCGCTACCGTAACGAAAAGCCCGACGACGCGCTCGACCCGGTTGAGTCGCGTTCGCAATTGCGGTGTTAGATCCTGCAAACCCATATCAAATTTCTTCGGCCCAAAGTTCCTGCAATGATTCGTCGCTTGCGTCCAATTCTGCGCGCCCACCCAGTTCGTGCCAGCGATTGTTTTTCAAAATCGCGAATTGTCGCGCCAGCTCTTTCCACGGTTGGAAATTATCAGTCGTCACAACAATCGTCACCGGTCTTCCGTCGTAAAACGCTGAACCTTCGGACAAATTTTTCAAAAAATCGAGCCACCACTTTTGTTGGCGCAAATCCAAACCGAGCAGCGGCGAATCCAAAAGCAAAATTTCCGGTTTTAAAACCAGAGCGCGGGCGAGCGCCGCGCGCTGTTGCCAGCTTCGACTCAGCGCGCTGGGAATTTGGCGCGCATAGGGAATTAAATCGGTCAGCTCCAAAATTTCTCGGACGGATTCTTCGGCTTCCTCTTCCTTCCAATTGCGATGATAACGCAGCGGCAAAGCTACGTTTTCCGCCACGGTCAGGCGATTGAACAATCGTCCGCCAACCGCGAAAACCAGTCCGATACGCAATCTGATTTTCAAAAGTTCGTCTTCGTGAAGATCCGAAATTTCCTGCGAAAAAATTTTCAGAACGCCCGCCGCAGGTTGTTGCAGACCGGCGGCAGTGGCCATGAAATCGGTTTTGCCGGAGCCGTGCAATCCGCCGATCGCCCAAAAATTTCCTGGTTTCACGCACCAGTTGATTTCTTTTAATTCTGTGACGCGATGAAGCTGCGCCGGCGCAATCGAGGCGTCGATCATTTCGATCAACGGCGTTTCAAGTTCATTTTTTAAATTTTCCACGGTTTAAATGACGAGGTAAACGATGATGAACAAAGCGTCGAGCAGCACGCAGGCGACAACGCTTTGTCCCACGGCGCGGGTCGTTGCGGTGGCGACGTCCTCAATTCGCAACGGTTGCGCGAGGCCTTGATAACAGGTCACGACGGCAATGATGCTTCCGAACAAAGTTGTTTTGAGGCCGAGCAATGCAAAATCCTGCCAGGTCAATGCGTTGGCAAGTTGCCCGAAATAATCCGATGGATGCAGGGGAACATCCTGCAAAAAAGCGAAGAGGTATCCGCCCAAGAGCGCGACGAGAATTAAATAAATTGTGAGGGCAAAAATCGAAAGTGCGAGACCCACCAGTCGCGGGACAACGAGAAAATGAACGGGATCAACTCCGAGCGCTTCCAACGCTTCGACTTCGCCGAGCGCGCGTGATGTGCCGAGCTCAATCACGATGGCGGTTCCCACTCGGGCCAGCACAAGCAGTGCGGTGATGATCGGGCCGAGTTCACGCACCACGACCGTCACCATGATGGTTCCCGCCATATTTTGGACGCCAATTCGATTCAGCAAAAATAGAGTTTGGCCGATGATGACCAAACCCAAAGCCAGGCCTAGGAAACTGGTCATTGGAAGCAGTCTTACTCCGGCGCGTTCGATTTGCGCTCTCATCAAGGGGTGGACAACATGGCTGGCCTGGCGAGTTTTTTTTAGCAGAACAACGAGTGTGATCAGGGCAAATGCGCCCAGACCAAAAAGTGTTCCAGTAAATGCAAAAAGTTTTTCGCCGACGAAATTCAGGTAGGCGCGCGGCAACGAAGAAAAAAAAGGGTGCCGGCCGGAAATATTTTCACCCGAAGTTGCCGATGCATTTTCCACAACCGCAAATTAGGTTGCGCATCGGAGGCGGTCAAAGATGTTTTTACAAGGCTAAGTGCCACGGTCGCATTTTCGCATCGCCGGCGTGCCTGCGTAAAAACCTTCCGCCTCGGTGTCTTCGAGCACGACTGCGTTGGCGGCGATGCAACAACCGGTGCGAATCGTCACACCCATGTTGATGACTACATTTGCGCCGGTGTAAACATTATCCTCAATCAAAATGGGCGCGCTGATTTCCGTGGTATCCATCGGCACGTCGGCGCGATGCCAGTCGTGTGCGACGCCTGCGAGCATGGTGTGTGCGGCAAACGCGCAATGGTTTCCAACCCGCGTTCCACCCTGGCCGTAAATCACGCAGCCGGGAGCGAAATGAGTGTGGTTCCCAACCTCCACTAAATTTTTCCCGCCGCTGATGTAAACAAATGGATAGAGCCGCACGTCATCGCCGATAAGGAGGCGCGCATCGTCGAGAATCATGTAAACATTTGTTTCGATAAGCACACGTGAGCCAACGCGAAATTCTTTTGGCTTGCCGCAAATATAAACGCCCTTGGCAAAAGTCACGTCATCGCCGACTTCAATGTTTTCGGGGTGCTCGATGAAAACGTCGGGATGAATGCGGACATTTTTTCCAGCGCGCCTGAATCGGCTGATATAATTCATGCGAAGGATTTACCTGATAACTGTTCCGTCTCCAAGTCCGACAATTTATGGGAAACGATAAACACGAAGGAAATTTGCCGAGCCTGTTTTGTTGGTTGTGAAATTTAGATTCGTTCCCGTTGCGGTGAGCGTCGCCGAAGCTGGCACCCAATTCGTCAACGTCGTTGAACTTTCGACGCGATATTGTCGTCCGCTGGAAGATTGCCAGTTCAGCGTCAGAAGTTGATTGCTCAAAATCAGCGAAGTGATTTGGAACGGCGTCGTGTACGGATTGCTAAATGTCATCAGCACCGGTAAATGGTCTGATGCCGTTTTGCTGTCGTTGGTTTGGATTCCCGGCGGGACGGGGTTTAACAAATCCGTTCGGAAAACCTGGCTGCTGACGATGTTCGAGAAAAGAACACCGCATGGAAAAATGTAATCAATCCGGCTGCTGAGACTGGCTTGGATGGAAAAGGTATTGATGCTCCCACTGATTGGATTGGTCGGATTGGTCAGGCGTAATCCAGCAGACGCGCTGAGGAGGCGCTGGATCGCCATCGCGTTCGTATTCGCTTCGTTCATATCGCCCGACAAAAAATAGGGATCGCTTGGATAAAAAATAAAAAAATTCGTCGCAAAAAAATTTGTGATGGCGGCGGCTTCAGCGGCTCTTTTGGCAGCGGCATCGGCGTAGCCGCCGGAGCTGGACTTCAAATGCGTGGTGAAAACGTGGAGCGGTTGCGAGAAGCCGGGCACGTTGATTTGCGCTTCAAATAAATCACGGGTGAATTTGCTCGCGTTGATGCTGTTCGTATTCGTGTAGCCCCACTGATTCAAATTCGCGCTGTTGAGCCAGCTCGTGGAGCGAGTAATAGGAAACCGGCTCGCGATGACGCTGCGAATGAAACCATCCGTTCCTGAATTTCGCGCCAGCGAATAACCGGGGAGATACGCCTTCACGAAGTTGGTCATTTCAGAAGAGAGATCCAGCGGGATTTCCTGAAACGTGATGATGTCCGGCTGGAGAAATTGCATTTGCCGGCCAATCGCCTGCACTTGTGGTGCGTTGGTGGTCCAGTTCGTTGCGCCATTTCCTTTGGTGTTGTAAGTCAAAATGGAAAGCCCGGGCAAAGCGGACGCGAAATTTACTGTCAACGTCGCGAAATCACTCGTGACTGCTTCAGCGGCGTTGCTGACAATGACGCTATAATTCCCCGCGTTCGCGCTGACAACATTGCTCAACGAAAGCGAAGTGCCCGTGACGTTGGTCAGATTGTTCCCATTGAATTGCCATTGATAACTCAGTGGCGGCGTTCCACCTGCAACAACCGTGAACGTCGCCGTCGCGCCTTCAAAAACGGCCTGGCTTTGCGGTTGCGTCGTAATGAAAGGGGGGAAGACTGAATTCGTCGAAACTACATCGGCAAACGAAGTCCCAATTATTAGGTCATCGATCAGCATCGTTCCAATGCCTGTAGATTGGCGGAAAGAAAATGCGCTGATGGGTGTTGGACTTGGCGAATCGAAAGAAGTGACGCTGAAATTCGTTTCAGCAATGGGATTCAGCCAAATCGTGCTAAGCCCGTTTGCCAAACCATATCGGGCGACCACAAAATATGCTTGGTTCGTGACCAGATTGTTCGTGAGTTGAACGCTCAGGGCAGCGGTGGTATTTCCAATTCCAAGACGGAAAAACCCATTGGGCGCTCCCGAAGTTTTCGCCCAGATGACCCCGCGAAAGCTGGTCGAATTAAAGTGAGCGAAATAACTTCCGCCCGATGTTGGCAGCGCGGTGAAATGTACGGTGAAACTTGCATACAAAAAGGTGGCGCTGTTTGTGGGGTAGGGCGCCCCCAAAAGTTGGGCATTGATATCTTCGGTGCGGGCCGAAGTCACTTGAAGTTTTCCAGTGGTGACGACCGCCTCATCCCCCCCGTTCCGCCGCCGCTGTGCGAATTCCACGGCGTTCCGACTGCGTCCACAATCGGCCCGTCGGGATAATCGAAGCTATCGAACAAAACAATATCGCCTCTGGCCAAAAAAACCTGAAACAAACTGGCGATGCCCAACCAAAACCATTTCACAATTCTATTTTATCCAATTTAACCCTCGGAAGCGAAAACAAAATGCCTCAAATCGCTTCTCGGCGAAAGGGAGGCATCTTTTTGGCGAGGCTGTCTTGCGTCAGACGAGGAGGGGTTGTGACCGACGCGCGCAGATGGGTTTAAATATTGGGCGACGCTTTATCCAGATAGTGTGAAGCAGGCCGGCGAATTGTTTTTTCAACGGCCAAGGCCGAACAAATCAGCAAGCATTGGTGGGGATAAATTGTCATGGGTAATTTATCGATTGGATTTAGCGGGTAAATAGAATTGTTCCCCGGCCCAGCCGCTCAAATTTATTCTCGAAGCCACCCTGGCTTGATGAACATAAATAAGTTTGCCGAATTGCGAATCTGCTTTCGTGAAGTATTATTTATCCCGCACGGAGACATTATTTTCAAAAAGAAGGGGACATTTTATGGCCACGTCATCCAATAAAATTGCTCCGCCGTCGTTGGCCTGGGTCACATCGCGCAACAGACGGTTTTGGCCGCGTTCGACAACGCCGCGAAAAATTCGCAACTCGTCGCACTTGTTTCTGACGGTCCGCTCAAGCATCGGAAGCTCGGGAAAAAATATAACGTCGCGCAGCATTATTCTTATGACCGCTACGCGGAATGTTTGAACAGCGGCGAAATTGACCTTATCGGGAATAGGAGAAAAAATACTTTCACACTCGCCATTCCAAGTTGAGAACACGCCCGTGTTCTTCGTGCTGACGATTCAAGCTGCGCAGTTCCAAACGCATTCCATTTTTTTCCAGATTCGCCAGCACCCAGCCCTTTGGTTTCGTCTTGTCAAAAAGATACGCGGTCGTCGGTAAATTAATCAGATGAATTCCGCTGTCGTCCTGCTTCACGTTCCAATGGTGCGAATGCCCGTAGAGATACGCTTTGACCTGTTTGCGCGGACGAATGATTTCAAAAAATTCTTTCGTCTCCGTCAGCCCGCCATATTTTTCTCCCTCATCTGGATTATGGTGGACGACGACCAACGCCGGTTTGTCGGTATTGGCGTCGAGTGATTTCGCGAGCCACGCAAGTTGCGCTTTGCCCAGAACTCCCGGCGTCGAAAGTGTTTTGTCCAACGAATCGAGGACAAACCAATTCACGCGCGGCGCTCGAATGATGGCGGCTTGACGATCCTGCAACGGGCGGCTGACATTTTTCTCTTCGAGTTGAGAATCCCAGAACCGTTCGCGGTTGTCGTGATTGCCGAGCGCGAGATGGACGGGCATTCCAGATTTTCGCAACGGCTCCAGCAAATCGACGGCGTGCGCGTAATCCGCCGTTTCGCCGCTGTTAAACGCAAGATCGCCGCTGATGAGTGCGTTGCCGGGTTGTGTGCGCAAAGCGAGAACCTCTTTCACGACGGCATTAAAATTGTCGGTCATGTTGACGTCGCGCCCGAGTTTGGTTGGATCAGCCGCGAGATGAATGTCGGAAAAAAGCGCCCAACAATGTTCATCCACTTTGCGCGATGCCGCGAAAAGTTTTGGGCTGAGCATCAGCCCCGCGCCAGCAACAAGCGAGCGCGTCAGAAATTGTCGTCGTGAAATTGGGGGAAGATGAATTGGCATCCTAAGCTTTTAGCAAATACTCGCTTACTCTGACAACATCAGATCCTTTTTTTACTCTCAACAAATAACCATCTTTGTTTTTTTCCACACGGACGTGCCAATAAAATCTGTCGTCTTTTTCAGTTGTGTGGAACCGATCAAGCCATGACACAAACTTTCCTCCTGGAATTAGAAGTATGGTGTCCACGGAACCGCAACCAAGTGCGACAAAAGTTTGTTTGTGGTTCTTGAGCAAATCGCGGTGATGCGGATGGAATGCGAACCAATAGCCTGAACCTTTTGCCTTTTTATATTCCCGCGAATTTATGCAAACGACGGCAAGTTTTTCATCGGGGGATGAATAGACTGCAGATGAGCGTTTAACAAGAGGTTGCCCCAAGTGCTTTTGAACTCTTGCCGCACACGCATCTCGAAAATTGATTGGTGTAAACTTCGGTTTGGTTTGGTCTTCTTCATCGTCGTCCGCCACTTCGGTTAGTTCTTCCTCCTTTTTCACTTCTTCCGCTGCCGAGAAGACGAGATCAATAATTCCATCCACCTTCGTGAACTCCTGTGGCGTCAGAACTCGTCGAATCTTGTCCATAGTCTTCGGGTCATCGAGTTCTTCTTTAAGCCGCATAAGCCGAAGCAAACCATCAATACTGATGAGCCGAATATCCCACGCGTGACGAGAACTGCGGACTTGCGCCTCAAGATCGCCTGTGTCACTGCGTCCAACGATAATCAAGATGGAGCAATTGGTTTCCTTCGCGCGCCCTTCACCAATAAGTTTTCGTCGGTAAGCCGCAACAGTCTCCAAGTCAATGCGATAGGCATCGGTTGTTTTTACCTCAGTGACCATCGCGTGTTCGTCAGGCGACACCCAAAAACCATCGAAGCCAATCTCGCCTTGTATTCCGCGATAACGCCCTTGCTGGACACGGAAACCAAGCCGCTTGCCAACTTCATTAATGACATCCTGTAATGCAAAACCATTCCCATCAAATTTGTCTGTCAGACAATCTATTGCATATCTTTCGAGGAAGCTTGAAGGAAC
>JBDSLX010000421.1:0-2474 GCA_039916145.1 Verrucomicrobiota bacterium
CACGCGCTGGCGAGCGCGGCTACGTTTTTCTTTTGCGCCTTTTGTGCTTTTTTGTGGCGAACTCTCGGTTTAAAAACTTCCCGCATGGACGAACTCTTAAAACTTTTGCGCGATAACGCCGTCCTGAAACCGGCGCAACTTGCTTCGATGTTGAACCAATCTGAAGCCGAAGTGGCCGCGAAAATAAAAAAATATGAGGGGGACAATGTTATCCTCGGTTATCGCACGGTTTTGAACGAAGAAAAAATTGGCGTGGACATCGTGCGCGCGGTCATCGAAGTGAAAATCACACCGGAACGCGGCGGCGGATTTGATCGGCTCGCCGAACGTATCGCGAAATATTCGGAAGTACGTTCCTGTTATTTGATGTCGGGCGGCTACGATTTGCTGGTGATCGTGGAAGGAAATAATCTGCGCGAAGTGGCGACGTTCGTTTCGGAAAAGCTGGCGACGATTCAAGGCGTTGTTTCGACCGCGACGCATTTTATGCTCAAGCCTTACAAAGAGCAGGGGGTGTTAATGAGCCACGAGAGCAACGAGGAGCGTTTGGCGATTTCGCCGTGAGGTGAAATCAAAGATTGCTTTTCAAGTAGGAATTCCAATATTTAAAGTATGAATGCCATAGTTTCGGAAAAAGGGCAGGTGACTATTCCCAAGGATATTCGTGACCGGCTCGCTCTGAATCCGGGCACCGTGCTCGAATTCACTGCGGAAAAGGGACAGTTGATCGCGTGGAAAAAAGAGGGTGAAGATGTTTTCAAGAAGTGGCGCGGGCGCGGAAAATTACCTGCTGGCAAGGGTACGGATGATTACCTGACTGCCATTCGCTCATGATTACCGCCGTTGATACGTCTGTGTTGGTGGATGTTCTGATCGACGACCCAAAATACGCAGCCCTATCCAATGCCGCTTTGCGAAAAGCCGCTTCCGAAGGAGCGCTCATTTTATGCGAGAGCAGCCTGGCGGAAATTGTTCCAGTCCTTGGCTCAGATGAAATCGCCGAATTTCTTTCCGACTGGAATTTAAAATTCGTTCCGTCAACCCAGGAAAGCGCGATTTTGGCGGGCGAAATGTTTCGGGTTTATCTGAAGCGCGGTGGAAAACGCGGTCGTGTTGTTTCAGATTTCCTTATTGCCGCTCACGCTCAAATTCACGCCGAACGCTTTCTCGCGCGCGACAGAGGTTACTACCGCGACTATTTCAAACGCCTGAAACTTTGGGATCCTTCCGAGTGATCCGACCGGTGCTGACCCATCACAACTGCTTTATCGCAATATCCAACGCGGCGTAAAGTTGGTTCATCGTCGCTTCCATTTCGTCGCCCATGTTCGAGAGGCGGAACGTTGTGCCTTTGATTTTTCCGTAGCCGCCGTCGATGAGGAAGCCCTGGTCCTTCACGAGCTTTTGCAACTTCGCCACATCAACGATGCGTCCGCCAGGTCTTGCGCCGTTGCTGATGCAGGTGAGCGTGACCGATTCAAAATCTTTTTCGGGAAATAAATTGAAGCCGTGACGCGCTGCCCAATCGCGGGTCATTTGCGCCAGCTTGCGGTGACGGGCGTAACGCGCGTCCAATCCTTCGGCAAAAAAATCATCGAGCTTTGATGAGAGTGCGTAAATGTGACCAATGCTCGGCGTGCTGGGCGTCATGTTGTCGCGCGCGTTTTTTTCAAACTCCACAAAATCGAAATAATAGCCGCGATCTTTCATGGTTGCAGCTTTCGTAAGCGCGTCGGGCGAACAGGTGAAAACCGTCAGGCCGGGCGGAAGCGCAAACGCTTTTTGTGTTCCAGCGAGCAATACGTCGATGCGCAGCGAATCAAAATCCAATTTCACGGCGGTCATCGAACTGACGGCGTCCACGATGAACATGACGTCGGGATATTTATCTTTGAGCGCGGCGATTTGGCTGAGCGGACTCATCACGCCGGTGGAAGTTTCGTTGTGAATCAACGTGAGCGCGTCGAATTGGCCGGTCGCAAGTTTTTTGTCCACGTCTTCGGCGCGAATCGGCGAACCCCAATCAACTTGCAACGCCTCCGCTTCTTTTCCACAACGCCTGGCGACGTCGATCCATTTGTCCGAAAACGCGCCACACATGCAGCACAAAACTTTTTTGGCAACGAGATTGCGCAGCGCCCCTTCCATCACGCCCCACGCCGACGACGTGCTGAGATAAACGAGTTGTTTGGTGGAGAGCAGCGACTGCAATTGCGGTTGCATCTTCGCGTAAAGATCTTTGAAGCCCTGTCCGCGATGCCCAATCATCGGCGAACGGAATGCCTGAAAAGTTTTATCGCTGACTTCAACCGGACCGGGAATGTGGAGTTTAATATGCGCCATAAACAGAAAGAAAACTTTCCAGATGCCGTGCTTGAAAACAAGCGGAGTTTTACTGAGACAAACTAATGCAAAACAGATTGACGCGAAGTTCTTGGACTGGCGGCTGGAAGCCGCCAGAACCTGCACGCAGG
>JBDSLX010000422.1:0-7832 GCA_039916145.1 Verrucomicrobiota bacterium
CTCGTGTGCGTCACTCCGTCGTAAAGCAGATGTTCGTAAATTTCGTCACTGAGAATCATCACATCTTTTTCCACGCAGATGTCGCCGAGCGCTTTGATTTCGTCGCGGGTGTAAACCGTGCCCGTCGGATTGCTGGGCGTGTTGAAAATAAATAATTTCGTGCGCGGCGTGATCGCGTTGCGCAATTGTTCGGGCCTGACTTTGAATTCTGTTTTGTCGCTTGTCTGCAAAATCACCGGCGTGGCTTCGGCGAGTTTCACCATTTCGGGATAGCTCAACCAATACGGCGCGGGAATGATGACTTCATCGCCCGCTTCGCAAAGCGCGATGATGATGTTGTAGCAGGAATGTTTTCCGCCGCAGGAAATAATGATTTGCGACGGTTTGTAGGTCAGCCCGTTCTCGCGTTTGAATTTGTCGGCCACGGCTTGACGCAATTCAGGAATGCCCGCCGCCGCCGTATATTTCGTAAAACCTTCGTTGAGCGCTTTGATCGCGGCGTCCTTGATGTGCTGAGGTGTGTCGAAATCCGGTTCGCCCACGCCAAACCCAACGACGTCGATTCCCTCGGCCTTCATCGCTTTCGCCTTGGAATCAATCGCCAGCGTAATCGAAGGAGTGAGCGATGCGGCACGTCTGGCAATTTTGTAATTCATAAAGAGCGCAAACAATTAGCGAGCAGGGCAGGGCGACGCAAGGGGAGAATTATGAGATGGAAATCAATTTCACAAGAAACTTTATCTTTTACGTGTGGAACGGTCTTGCAACCAGATTATGTCTTGATTGTTCGGAGAGGGATATCGGTCGTAAATATCCTTGTCGCGAACCAAGGGTGGCATCGTCCGCTCATCCTTCCAACGCTTGATTTCAGCGTGTCCGTCCACAAACGAGAGGCCACCCGCTTTGTTATGATAACTGGCAGGCAAATCGTAGAAGGCGACTTTTGCAGGTTCGTCCGGCCAGCCGCGCATGTCGGTAGCAAAATTTCCCCAATCGATGCTGTCTTCCCGCATATCCATCAACAGAAAAATTCCTGACGGGCCCGGCGAAGTGAACTCCGGCATCCTCAGGTAAACTTTCCACGGGTTGCCGCCGTAGGTCCAATAATCCCCGCCCGAAAGCCTTCCGTCGGTGCCGTTAAAACCGCCCACCCAAAAATTCATAGACATGCTGCGCACTCGTGGACGGCGTACGCCGTTGACCTCGACGACCGATTCGTCGGCGGGGCATTTCCAAATGCCAGTTGATTTTCCACAATAAGGCCAGATGGGACTTTTTTTGATGTCCACTTCCGGGTCCCAATTTGAAGCATTGTTGGGATCAAAATCCAAGTCGCCCAGCACCCACGCATATTGGTCGTTTTCCGAGGGCACCGCACCGTGGCTCGCATAAAGCAGGTGGTCGCGATTGTCGTCGGTGTACATTTTCCACGCGTAAGTAAGCTGCCGATGATTGGACATGCATTGCAGGCCGCGCGCTTTTTGTTTTGCCCGAGCCAATGTTGGCAACAGCAGAGCGGCTAGAATCGCAATGATCGCAATCACCACCAGTAGTTCGATGAGGGTAAATCCAAGCGACGCGCATCGGAGGCGAAAATGGGAATTTCCTGATTCGCGGGGTAATGCAGATTTTTGGCTGACTCTCATTTTTCTTCTCCCTTGTGTGCAATGTGAATCTAACAATTCTCCGGGGCTTGGCCAACTGAAATTCGTGCGAAAGAATTTAGAGCATCTTTCTCATTATCATCCTCCTGTTTTTGTCGGTGTCTCTCCGTGAGGCACCGCCGAAAAAAATATTTGACGCCCGCGCTATGACTGGGCATTGTGCGCCCCTTGTTTCCACAAGGGAGGAAGAACCTTAGTTTGTTTTCAGCAGAAAGATTAGAGGTCGAACGGCACTCTTTTAGCTAGCTGAGGCAAACCAAGGACCGGCAGCGATCAACCGCTCCCGTTAAAAACTAAATCAATCATGAATAAAATTGTTCTTCTATTCGTTTTGCTGTGCGCCTGCGCCATGCAAAAACTGGCCGCAGCCAACGTTCCCGCTTTCTTTGGCGATCTTCGCGGCGAAGTTTCCAACCAGATTTTTCTGGCAACCAATTCTCCGGTGTTGGACAAAAAACTCGTCAAATCCCTGGAGAGATCGCTGGTGCTGATGGATCGCTATTCCACGACGAATTTGAACATTCACACCCGGACGCTCGCGCTCGTCGCCAACATGCTGAATCGAACCAGTATTTCCAACGTTTTCGATTCCAAAATTCAAAACGTGGTGAATAGATACTATGACGTTTCGGTTTCGATGAAATCGAGTCTCGTATTCCCACCCGTGTTGCGACCGATTCAGTTAAGGAGCTTAAATCTTTTGACCGCCGCCTTACAGGGTGCCGATACCAATATCAACACGAGCATCGCCTCAAAGTATCTTATGTTAGCGGCCCGGAGATTGAATGCCGTGCAGAGATTCGCCCTTAATCGAGAAGAAATCCCCGCGCCCGGACCAACACCGACGCCAACACCGACGCCAACACCGACGCCAACACCGACACCAACACCAACACCAACACCAACACCAACACCAACGCCGACACCAACGCCGACACCAACGCCGACACCAACGCCAACACCAACATCGGATCTTTCACAATTACCTAACGGTGTTTTTGTGGCCGGAGAAGGATTTAACACATTGCAATTTGCGCCGAACGGAAAACTTGGGTTTATCGCTTGGCGCAATCGCGACTTAATCTATCGCGAACGCAACGGCAGCACTTGGACTGAGCGCGTTCTTGGCAGCTACGGTTCCGGTTATTCTTCCGGCGGCGTTGAAGAATATCGCTTTCAGCCCTATGCGGCGCTGCTTTTTGATTCTCAATCGCGCGCTCACATCCTGCGCCATAACGGCGGAAGTTTTGCGCACCACGTCCAGCAGAGCGACACACGTTTTGCCGAAGACGCCGCCATTTCCGTCAGCGGTTCGTCGTTCAGTTTGATCACCGCCGCCATCGGGCCGGGGGATAAATTGCACATCGCGCTGATTGGCTCAGGCTCTTCTCCGGCGCTAAATTATGGTTCCAATAAAGGAGGCTCATGGCAATGGTCGCAAGTGACCACCATCGCAGGCGATCCTCGCGGCTTTCTCCGACAATCTTACGCGCCGCGCTGGTTTTCGATGGCGATTGATTCCGGCAACAACGCTCACATTACTTATTGTCCGCAGTTCGCGAATCCGGCGATTGACGGACACTCCCGCCCTTACAGCCAGCTTAACTACGCTTCCAATCGCGGCGGTAATTGGGCTACGCAGAAAATCAACAGCACAGCGGATGATTCTGGCGATGTTGGCGCGGGCGCGAGTATTGCCATTGCGCCCGACGATCAACCTGCTATTGCCAATTGGTTTAATGACCGAGCGTCCACGGGTTCATCGCAATATAATCAATTGCATTATTTCAAGCGCGACGGTTCCGGCAATTGGAACAAGCAACTGGTCACCAGCGCCTGCGCCGGTTATCTCGCTGGCGATGGAGACAAAGGCGCTGGCTTCGCGCCTTATCTCCGCTTTGATCCACGCGGCCGCCCGAACATTGCCTTTTGCGATGATGCCGCCGAACACTTTCCGAACTGGGGCCAGAACGAATACGCAGGCGATCTCCGCCACGCAGTTTACGATGGCGGCCAATGGAAATTCCGCACTATCTACCAACAAAGCCGGGCTTTGGATGGGCAAATGGTTTATCCAGCGATGGCTCTTTCCGGGAGCGAAATGGTTTTCACTGGACTGGAAAGAAGGACTTCCTGGGTTGACTCACGCAGAGCAAACTCAACTTACAAATGGTTCTACATCCAAAGCGGACTGCCCTGAGCGCGTTTGAAAAATTGCCAACCGCCGGAATTTTACGAGTCAATAAGTCAGCAAATCGAGCAGGCGAATTCCATTGCTCGCCAATTCCCAGCGCCCATTCCGTTTCGTGACCAGTTTACGGCATGGATTATTTTGGTATTCGGTTTCGTTCACTGACAGCAACCGATATTTCGCCGAGCCTTTTAATTCCGACGCCGCGCGGGGAATGATTTGAAACGGCATCCCGTTAAAACTGAGAACCAATTCGTATCCGGCAACGCCTTCTTTTTGCGCGACGGGATTTGGGCGGATTAACGCAGCATATCTTTTCAGCCAGGGAAAATTTGTGTCCCGTACCACGACGCGGCAAAGCTCGTTTTGATTCTGAAACCAGTTCAGGAAATTAAATTTCTCACCCAGCTTCTGGTCGGCGAGCAGCGCCGCGCGTGGGTCAAAACCAATCATGTTTTGCCCGTTCCATTCGGCGTGATCATTGCGCTGTCCCGGAAAAGTTTTTTTATACCACGATGAAAAACGGTCATTCACGAAACAGTTCAATTCGAAATGGACATGCGCGCGGTCTTTGGAAATTCCTTCGCGCGTGTTCGTCGTCCGGCCCATCACGGCAATAGCTTCGCCCGATTTCACCGTCGAACCAACTTTCAAACCAGAGCGAACTTCCCGGATGTGCGCGTAAAGCGAATAAAATTCTAATCCATCCAGGCGATGCTTGAGTACAAGATAATTTCCGTAATTGGACAGGCCGGATTTTTTGTTTAGGTAAGCGACCGTTCCGTCCGCCGTCGCCATCACGGAATCTGTTGGTTCCCCTTTTTTGTCGCGTTCCATGCAGCGGATGTCGAGACCTTCATGGAATTGCGATCCGCCGCTCCGCACACAACCGAACGTTCCGCTCATCCACGGTTTGCCGACGGTGCCGACAAAAAACTTTTCTTCGTCACCCGCTTTGAACAAAGCGCGATTGGCCGTGGGCAAATGAAATGTTTCCGCGGCGGCGTGATGACCGAAAACAGCAAGCGCGGCGCAAATGAAAAAGCGATTTACCATCCCGGCAAAAATCGTTCCTGTTTTTTAATTTTGCTGGCGACGTTGTTGAGGCCGCGCACAATTCGTTCGGCTTCCTCGCGGGTTGCGTCGGGAGTAAACGTCAACACGCCATCGGTTATTCGCTTCGAGAAAACAGGGGCAGCCAGCCAGCGCGAGTCTCCGAACTCGCTCATAATCGCCATGCGTTTTCCTTTGTTGGAGGCGCTAACAGCATCTAAAACCAACTTCCCATGATCGTTAAATTGTATTTGGATGACGAAGCCGCCCGTGTAATCAGCGACACCGGCGCGGAGCACGTCCCGTTCGTCCAAAAAAGAATCTTTATCCACATTCATTGAAATGGGAGACGTCCTTAAAATCGAAACAGGAATTCCCAAACCCGTCGCCTCGGAGCCTCCCTCGAGATGCAGGCGCACAGTGCTCAACTCTTTTTTTTCTTTGCTTGCTTGAGCCGAGTCAATTTTTTCCTGTGGCGACTTGCAGCCGAGCAAAAGGGCCGCGGCCAGCAAATAGGTGTTGAATGCGACGCAGCGAATCTTCATATTCCGATAAACAACTTAACTGTTCAGTAAAAGTAAAGACACATATGGGCCAACAATCCAACAAAGTTCAAAAACGATCACGGCGCAAAGCTTATCTGAAGCGCAAAAATGAAACGGTGAAGAGCAAGTTGAAGAAAACGAAAAGTTAAAACGCGTAAATCAATTTGATTTTAAGACCGCTCGATTTGAGCGGTCTTTTTTATTTTTAGTCTGGAACAAAGTGATTCAACCATTCTCGATGTGTTCCTGATCATGCCTTGTCATTCTGAATTCATTTTTTGGACGAACGGAGAGGATCTGTGGACGACCGGACTATAGGTTTCCGTCGGAAAACCCTGAAGTTGGGAACCGGGAGCACAGGCTTTTGCGCAAGAAGGCTGAGGTTTTTCGGAAAAAGTCTGGTGTTTTGCGGAGGAATTATAGAGGGATCGCCCAAAGCAAATGGGACAATCGCAAAAGCCCCGGAGCAAATGGCTCCACTCTAGGAAAATACCACGCGAACCGTTCCCCTCCTTGTAGACATCAGATTTAAGACCGCTCGAATTGCAAAATGCATTTTTTAAAATTCACGTTTTGAAAACTTATTCCCAACCGCAAAAAAGCGCCCGTTTTTTTCGGTCTGACAACAGAATGGAATTTGCGCCGAAGCATTGATTTTATTGAGTAGTTGACCGTTTTAAAAATTCGCCAAAAATCTTTTTTGGTGAATAACCCTGTGGATAAGAAAACGTATTCAGAATGTAAAAAATCGCTATGATGTTCGCAGTTCATTGAAAGAGCTGAGATGTTCGGTGAAAGACGCAAGAAAGTTGCAGAATGTCTCAAGGATAATCCCAGGTGACTGGGGAAAGGTCGAGTCAGGCTGGTTGGCGCGACCCCTCTAAGTTTGTTTCGCGAGAAGCAGAGACCGGAGGCAGGATTCACCAGTTCCTCTGGCAGCGTTCGCGCGCTGTCAGTAACGCGAAAAAAGGAACTGAGCGGCTAGAAACGATGAGAAACCGTTTCGAACCGAGTCAAGTAACTCAAGCTGGTTTCGGGTTTGAGTGAATCGCAGTTACCCAGAGGGTAAACGGTTGCTACTGTGCGCCAGCACGGAGCAGGCGACTCTGGCGGTTTTGCTAAACAAAATCTGCCAAACGAAAACCACTGAAAGGTGAAACAAAATGAGCGCTTGAGCCGGGAAGTAAATGAGTCAGGCAAGGCTCCTCAAACTTCCAAAACGTCGGCGATGTTAAAAACGACACCGCTGACTTGTGAGCGAAATGCAACCTGAGAGATAAGAGGTCAGACCCGTGGCTCTGGGACAACGCATCGCTAAAAGCGGTGGCAGCCCCAGAGTAAAAATGGTGAAGACGCGGATACATAAATCATAAACGTGTCTTTACCCGGTTCGCAGGTCGGCGTCTGCAAACGCCAGCCCAAAGCGAGCTAAGAGGCCTCACTCGAAATTCAGCGATTGTAAAAACGTTGGACGGCCCTGCTATGAGGCCGAGAAAACTCCGCTTGCCGTGGAGAATGGCGTCGGGAAGCTGGCAGCCAATTTGGCGCCCAATGTCAGCGCGGGAAAGAGAGAGTGGCGAACTCCCATCCCCATTTTTGTCCCCGTTTGACCGCAAGGTCGGACGGGGACATTTATTTTAAGCAGGCCAAAGTCCACTCATCAGCTGGGCCTCGGTGATCTGCACCGCATTTAGGAATGCCGCGCTTGCTAATCCGCAAAAACAGCAAGCCCATTTTCGTAGAGGCCAAACAAAAAAGCCGAGAATTATTTTGTGGGTGATTCCCGCCTCTGATAAACTTTCCTCTTAGTTTTAAACCATGAAAAAAATCGTTTTTCTCGGCTTGCTTCTGCTCGGCTCTGTCTCCAGCCACGCCATCACCAACATTGTTTTTATGGACGATCATTTTTTCTCGCCAATCATTTCTCGGATAAAGGTGGGTGATTCAATTACGTGGACCAATGTCGGTTCTGCGCAACACGATACTTGGGAAGACGGAAGTTTTTATTGGCAGAGTCCTCTGTTCGGTCCGGGAGGACAATATACTTTTAAATTCACGACCAATGGCACCTATAATTATTTTTGTACGCTGCACGATAACGCCGGCATGACCGGGGCGGTGTTTGTGGCGACCAATCTTCTGCCGACTGCGACGATTACGAGTCCAGCGGACAAATCCACCTTCGCCGCTCCCGCCAGTTTCACTTTAGTCGCGACCGCGTCCGACAGCGATGGTTCGGTGACAAATGTCCAATTTTTCGCGAATGCCACTTCGCTCGGCACGGTCACGAATTTTTCCTCAGCCAACACCACGTTTAATTTATCCGTCACCAATCTGGCGGCGGGAAATTACGCGTTGAAAGCCGTTGCGAAAGATAAT
>JBDSLX010000423.1:0-9152 GCA_039916145.1 Verrucomicrobiota bacterium
GGGTGTTGGAATAAGTTCCCGACCAGCGTCGCGAACAACCGCTGCGGTCAGCAAATTCCTCCGGGGTCTGATACCCAAGCGAACTGTGCGGTCGCTCATTATTGAAATGTTTCCGCCACTGCTCCAGCACCACACGCGCTTCCAGCAAACTTCCAAATATTTCCTGGTTTAAACATTCGCCCCGCAACTTGTCTTGGTAACTTTCGATGCGACCGTTCTCCCACGGACTGCTTTAATGCGACAATGAAGGTATACGCACCGTGAATTCGCTCCGACTAATATACGCGCATCATTGGCGACGGATTCCGCCGATTTTATGTTCGCTTATCTTACTTTTTGTGTGCTTTTTTTCTGGATGTCTTTCTAACCCCAACGAGAGATTTGTTCTCCGCATTGAACCTGCGATGGAGGTATCGTTAAGCGAGACGCCCGTACGCATCGAGCCTAGAACACAATTGGAGCAATTCATTGGCAGACGAGTTGAGTTGCAAGGCACCGTCAGCGATGACCGCGTTCCGCAGATGCAGGGCGTCGATTTACGTGGGCTTGAGCGATTTCGCGGAAAGCAAGTGCTCGTGTCTGGCGTGTTGCGCCGCTCGGATGAACGGGACCAAGGCACGACTTATCGGCTTGAATATTTGAGTTATGGTTACGCAGAGTAGGCGAACCAAATTAGTAACGGACGAAATGAAACGCCACATCACATTGTTGCTGGCAATGGCCACCCTGTTGAGCGCTTGTTCGACCACTCCATCCAAACGAGCTTTCGATGTTCGGTCTTCCGTCGCCAAAACTAATCCGCAATCTCCGCTCGAAATTGAGGTCGGCAGAGATTACGATTACAATCCCGCCGCGTGGCTCAAAAATCCTTTTCACAGTTACGAAGAAGTTTTGAAATTCGTGGCGAGGGTTGAGTTGTTGCCGCAAAATCAAGAGGCTTATTTCCAACTCGCCGCAGACAGTGAACTGGAACGAACCTATCCCGAAGCGATTGGAGAATTAGTCGTTCTTCGGCCTGATTATCGCGCCGAATCGCGTTTTGGCGTTCGGGGTGCGCAAGGGCAAGGACGTTATTACGCCTTTCAAGTGAGCGGACGAGAATGGAAGCTCGTCGGCATTTTCAGCGGAAATTATTTGCGGTGGGAACGGAATGACAAAGAAATAATTGTCTTTCCACACTGGCACAGTTCAGCTTTTGACAATTTTGAGGACGACGCGGGTTTCGTTTGGAACGGGAAATTTTTTGAGCGTCGCTGATTCGCCTTTATGACATTCAAGCTCACCAACGCTCTGGTCGTGTGCGCCACTTTTGCAGCCGTCGCTTTAGGCGGCTGTGCAACCAACAGGAATCTTTGGCGTGACTTGGAGCGTGCGGGACGCCCTTCCTCCGACGAATTGCAAACGACGCAGTTTGCTCTGATTGGGGAGATGGTTGCGCCAGAGGGCAGATTTTATGTCGCCGTCCAGCGGTTGGTCAGGAGGGAAATGCTCGCGCCGCGAGGGCAGCAGAATCTTCTGTTGTTCGATGCGAAACGCCGACTGGCCGCCAGCTACAGCCTGGCAACGGCAACGCCGCTTTGGTGCGAGAGTTCTCGCGTGTATTTATGGGGCGACGGTATTGCTTACAACGTTCCGGTGGATCCACGGATCTATGCGCTGTATGCCGAGGAGAGCGCGGAAGGTGGCAATGTGATCGAGTTTTCGCGTGGAATTCACAAGCCGTACATCACAAGAGAAATGAAATATGGAAGCTCCGGCGGAATTGAAAATGATCCGTGGCAGGTTGAGAAAAAACAACCAGACGCTACTGCGAACCAGAGCCAGCCGATTCGCCGCCCGCTGAAAGAGATATGTTCGGTCTGTGGAGCCAGAATGTTTTCCGCCGAACCGCAGGATGTTGATGCTGACAGTCTCGATTCCGATCTGAAAACATTTCATCATTACGGCATTCAAAATCATGCAGAGTCGTATCTCGTCTGCTTACATGATGTCGAAAAAACCGGCGGCCCCAAAAACGAAGCTGAAATAAAAGCGACCGTTGTAGATCGCATCAAAGGGGAAAAGAGGGTCGGCGAGGAATTTGTTTTCCGACGCGTTTCAGATTCTTCATTTGAGCAACTGCTTCGAATGCGCGGCGGTTTATATTACGTTTTTTTAAACAAAGAGGATGACGAAAAAATGACTGTCGATGGTCAAGACCCCGCCGCGCTGCGGAAATATTCAGACGAACTGCGTGAGATGGTTCACAGACACAAACAACGGCTATAACTGCACATCACCGAAGATTTTTTCAAAGTGAGGCAGGACACACGCGTCGATGAAGGAAAAGAAACAGCAACAAAATAAATTTCGGGTGCTAATATTTAGGATCTAAATGAAATTCTACGCGTCTCTCATCGTGTTTCTGGTCGCTCTTTGCGCATTTTCTAGCCGTGCCGAGGAGGCAAGTCATCTTGAGCCGGTGGAGGGCTACTTTTCCAGTTTTGCGCATTCACACGTTCACCTGTCCGCCGTGCGCGATATTCTGGTTCGTGACGCGGTGGATTCTCCAGCGGCAATGGTAACGGTTCCCTCCTTTGAACCAGAAAGTATCGTTTTCCTGCTTTCCAGAAAGGGAACGATGTTTGTCGTTTCCACCACGGCGTCCGCACAAATCTATTCCAACAAAAAGAAAGGCGATATCAAATCAATCAGGAAAGAGAAAGCGATTAACGCTGAGTTAGCAGAACAAATCA
The DNA here is from genome assembly GCA_039916145.1 of Verrucomicrobiota bacterium. Taxonomy (GTDB): domain Bacteria; phylum Verrucomicrobiota; class Verrucomicrobiia; order Limisphaerales; family CANJXF01; genus CANJXF01. Next base: position 2,736 of record JBDSLX010000423.1, read on the forward strand.
GCGCGGTATTTGCGTTGATTACCGCGCAGACTCGTTATCCCAAGGATAAAATCATTGGTTTCGATGGCGTGACTTATTATTTCAGCGCGTTCACCGTGGGAATCGGAATCAGGGCTGGCCAAATCTGGAGTCCAGAATCGAAAACAATCCCGGGCAAACTCGTGACTCTCGGTGAACATCTGCACAGTTATGTCAAAGGTGATCTTTCTGAAGAAACACTGCGGCTGGAAGTTCAAGCGCTGCTGGTCATTCTGGATAGAGCAGATCGAAGCCCTGAAATTCAAACCGACACTTTGGATGAAACGATAACAAGAACGCATTCTGAAAAAAATGTGACCATGTCCCTCACGATGTCGAAAACGAGTCGAGCGGATTCAGAGGTTCTGCTCACCCTACATATTGAGAATCACAAAAAGTCGCTGATTGGCGCGACCCTTTGGAACATTGAAATTCGTAATTCCTCTGGCCAAAGGGTTGCGGAAACAGAATCCGGCAGCGATCGTTTTTTTAAACTTCGGCCGCTGCCGGAAGGTTCTTCGGTCGCAAAAATGGCTGTATGGGAAAGAGGGCCAAAGATGAAAGTGCGATTGTTGCCGGGACAAAAATCTACCGAGAAAATGGATCTTGCTCATCTATTCAAATTGCAGCCCGGCAAATATCACCTTAAAGCTTCGACCACGATTCAGATGCAAGTCGATGAAGAAGCCGGTATGCGTTTGGAGAATGTGCCATTTGAAATTATGAAATGAGCTTCTGAAAAGGGTATGATTCCAAAGTATTTTACAGCCAGTGTTTTACTTTTGATGACTGCGTGTGCTTCACAGCATCAGCAGGTTCCCAAAGCTCAACTGAAACCTGGCCCGCTGAGGGTTGAAGTGACGGCTTCCACGAATGAAGTTCGGTTGAAGGAATCGTTCAAACTGGTGCTTCGCGTTGAGAATATATCGAAGACGGATCAAACCATTCGCGTGATGAGTTGCAGTTGGGATCAGCACTGGCAATCCAGCAACCCCGCAGTGTCGTGGGTTCCTTGGGACTGTTCGAACAATTTCGCCATGAGTGTGAAGCTTGCACCCGGTAACGCATACACAAACCAAATGGAAATGCTTGTGCCTCAGCCGACCAAAGAAAAGAAACTGTCATTCCGAATGGGTTTTACGCCGCTGGAAAGCACGAACACGTTGTGGAGCAACGAAGTCACGATCAAAGTCGAATGAACCGAATTGATCAAAACGCAGGATGAAAAGCCCATTGCTCATTTTGCCGTTCGCCTCGAAACACACATCGTTCGCGCTAATCGGAATGATTGCTTGCGGCGCATTGTTTGCGTTTGAAACCGCGCTGGCGGCGGAAAGATCATCGGAAACCCTGCCGAAGTTCAGCGGGCACGAGTTGCCACAGCCGCCGGAACAACAACGCCCGTGGCGTGCGCCATCGGGAGATTTTCCGACGAATCTTATTTCGTCGGTTGCGACGTTGTTTGATTTGGGACTCACTGATCCGCGCGGGTGCGAGTATCGTGAATATGAAACGGTCGTTGGCACACATGCGAAAGCAAAAGCCCACGGATGGATTTTGCCGTCGCGCTCCGAAACTGAGCAGCGTTTTGCGGTGACTTGGGCGGGAACTCTCTACCCGGTCTTGAGCGTGGGAGAGAAAGCGAATCTCAGTGCCGATGTCGAAGCGCTTCTGCGTGACGATGAGTCGCGGCGTAAAGCTGCGTCGGATGACGTGTTTGGACAAAGCCGCTGGTCGCCACTCCCGACAGAATGGATTTCAATTTCTCAAACCAACATGACGGAAATAAAAGTCGCGCTTCTGTTGCGTCTCGGTGAAGGAGATTTGGCTTGGAAATATTGGAACGCATGGCGCGCTCCGGGCAGTATCAACCAGAGCAAAGAAGACGCTCACGATCCTTTCCGCACGCTCGCATTCTATTGGGCATGGGCACAGTTCGATCGCGCCATTTGCGCCCACATGCGCGGCGACGACAATCTGGCGTTGGCGGACTGCCGCAATTTGAGCAACGTCTGGCCGCGACTTGAACGCGAAGTGGCGCGGCGTGGATTCGCTCGCTTTTCGAGCGTGACGCCGAATCAGGACAGGGACTGGTTTGAATTTCTTGAACCAGTGAAGGAATTGCTGATTGATCAGGAACGACGCGCGAAGGAGCCGCCACGGGAACCTGAGTTCGCCAATATCACAGATTCGGCGAAACGCATCGCGGCGCTGATCTCAAGACTCGATGAATTGGCAGAGATCCAATGGAGGGCGTTTTGGCGAGAATCAACGTGGAAGGCATTGGTCGCGGAAGGCGAAAATGCAGTTGAACCGCTATTGGACTGTCTCGAAAATGATTCGCGGCTGACACGTTCCATTTCCTCTTATAAAAACTTTTCCACGCATCGCAACATTTTGCCCGTCCGCGCCGCGGCTGAGGCTGCGTTGAACGAAATCCTCAAAGTAAATTTCCGAAACAAGAACGAATATCGCGCGCATTGGAATCGATACAAGAATTTGAATTTGGTGGAACGCTGGTATCGCATTCTCGCCGATGATCAGGCCGGGCGCGAGCAATGGATGCAGACGGCGCAAAATGTCCTGAGCCGGTCCGATGGCAAAACCATGTTCCTCTGGAAAAATGCGCCGATTCCAAATCGCACCAATCAATTTCATTATGTCGCGGATAAATTACGTTCCAAAACGCAGCCATCCATTTCCGATCTGCTGATCAAAAGAGCCTTGAATATCGCCCCGACGAATTACTCGGGTTCATCCGATTGCTGGGCGTTCGACGAAGCCGCCGATCTCGGCCTGATGCTCGCTGAATGGAATCCGAAAACGGCGAAAGGCGCATTGGGGAAAATCATTGAACGTTGCCCGGTGTTTTACGCATCACGACAGACGTTCAACAGCGGATGTGGCAGCGTCATAAAAAATCTTGCCGCGCTGGTCACCAAACTCGCCGACCTGGGCGACACAACCGGGCTTGATCTCTACGCGAATTGGGTGCGTGACCAGAAACTTGAGGACATTCGAGATGGTTTGCCTGAAGTCTTGAAGCCACTCGGAGCATATCCGCGTCACCCATCGATTCAGAAAGTATCGGTTGAATTGTTGCGCCCGGAAAAAGGAGACTGGCTTTCGCGGCGATTTTCAAGCGACTTGTTGCGCACGCGGCTGGTTCTCAATGAAGCGTTTCGATTGCTGATTCTCGAGGGTCTTGAAAGCAAAGCGGAGGCTGGCACCATCATCTTGACGGATGGCGGATTTGATATTCGCGCCGAAGGTGGTTCCCAAGGCGGGATACTGACGCCGGACGCCTTTGCGCCAAAATCCGGGACTTCCGTCTCTTTCCGGGAGTGCGACCACATCGCGCATCGGCTTTCCAGAATTGTAGGATTGCCAAAGCTGGAACTTTATTGGCCGGAAGCCAAACGGGATGAGGCGCTCGGCGAGATCGTCCGATTCCTCAAAGAAAACGGCGACAACCTGAAGTTGAAACCGGCTTCATGGCCTGACAACGACTGATGAAATTGTGTTCTCTATTCCTTCTCGCAGGCTGGCTGGTTTTCGCCAGCGGTTGCGCGACGAATCATGTCGTGGCGTGGAAGGCGAAGTCGCATCGTGAATTCGACAAAGCAAAAGGCCACGATGTGGAGGTTGCTGGCCGGCCCGCCTATTACGCGCTTCTGCCGCTCACGATCCCGTTCGATGTTGTGACTTCGCCAATACAGTTCTGTTATTTGCTGACCTGGCCAGCGGCCAAGACTCCGAAGGCTCCAGGTTTTTCCCGCTCCGATTCAAAGTCGGGAAAAATTAATTTCTCTGGCTCGGTAAAAGCAGGCCAACGCTTTGAACGGCGATTTGGAAATGGTTTGTTCTTTGCGCTGGAGCCGCAGAAGTCCGGCTGGCAAATCGTCATTCACGGAAAAGATGAAACCGAAGATTGGGCTTGTTTGACCCCGCCGTTGCACGGGCCAAATCCCACGTCAATCGAAGGCTGGCATTTTCGCAATGAAGACAATACCGGGCCAGAAACCGGTGAACAGAATCTTCCCGGGCGCGAGCGGGAATTTATTTTCTCACCTGAAACGCCTCAGTTGATCGGAAAAGAAATTGTTTGGGAGGACATTGAACGCATTCGGGACTTTGGCTGGGGAACTCTTTCCATAGGGCGCATGAAACTTTCGCCACCGATTCGCGGCGGAACCGCAGACATTTTGGAATTGAATTTTCGCTGCGCCGTTTTCTGGCAGGAATAGACTTGGTCCCATCTCAACCGCAAGGAGTGGTTTTTGGTGGAGCAGATATTGAATTTACTTCTGTGGGCGGGAGTTTATTTTTGGAGCATGGATTTAACGGTTGACATGTTCAGGCAGGAAATTGCCGAAGCGGTAAAAAACTTTGAAAGGTATATCGTCTGCCTGGATAAAACGCCCGAAGAATGTGAAGAGGCGGTTGAACGCTTGATGGAGAAAGCAATCAAGGCTTACCTGAGTCGCGGCACGCATTTGCGCCACGGAATCGCGCTCGATAAACAGATTACGATTATATTCAGCCAAACCGAAACCGTGCGGCCACTGTGCGGAATTTATTTTAACCTCTCATCGCCTTACCGGAAAAAACCCTCCACAAAAACGGCGAAGGCAAATTGAGTCAGTCTGGGCGGACCTCATCGTTCACCTGCACTTCTCCGGAAATAATGTCCGCAACGGTATTGATGTGGCGCTGAGGGCCAGTGACTTTTACTTCGGCCACTTTGGCGCCGTTGCGATAAACCTTCAGTCGCTGGCCCGTTCCCGGCATTCCTCCAAACGGAAAAGTGACAACCACAAATCGCGCTGTTGGATTCACCGTGGCTATTCGGCCTGAATCGGAATTGGCCAGCCGCACGGTGGGCGGAGTGGATTGGCTGGAGGCATTTCGATTTCGGTTTGGAGCAGAAGGCAGGAGCGATTTCATTTTTGCGCACCCTGAGAAAACCAAAATGCCGGAGGAAAAGAGAATTAAAATTCGCATGGTGAATTACTTAACACAGCGCAATAAAGAGCCTAGAAAAAATTTAGAAAACTCCCTCGCCGCCGATGGATCTATTTCTTGCCGTTTGGGACTGCCAAAGTTTTTCCCGCTTCCGCGACTTTGCTTTCGACTGTTTTGCGGCGCTTTTCCCAGTCGGTCCAACTCAATTCCCACGATTCGCCGGAAAATTCGTTTTTCGCCGCCAGCCAGAGTTCTTTGAGCGCCTTGAATTCCCGCTGCGCGCCCGTTTTATCGCCCCACTTTAAATTGGCTTCGATTAAATTCAGGCGATTTTCAGGATAGTTCGGGTTGAGTTTGGCGGCGCGTTCCAAATGGTGGCGGGCTTTGCTGCGGCTGCCTATGCTCGTCGGCCAGCCGGGAGCTTGGAGGTAAAGCAATCCAAGATTTCGATCTGGCCCTGCGAAATCAAATTTCTCATCAAGGCTGTGCGCAAGTTGAAATTCCTTTTCCATTTCGTTGACGAGTTTGAGTGCGCCCAGACTTTTCGTGCGCGCGAGTTGGCCGAGATTCATCGCCAAATAATAATGGCCTTCAATTAATTTTGGCTGACGCGCGACGGCGTTACGGCAGGCTTCAATTCCTTGATTGGCAATTTCCTCGCGCTGTTTGTTGTCTTCCGCGAATTCCGCCCAATCAAAACAAGCGCGGCCAAATTTCCATTGGGCGGCGACATTTGTGCTTTGACTTTGAAGATGGGTTCGCGCGGTGAGAAAATATCTTTCTGCTCGTTGCGGGGGAGTTCCGCCAGCGTGCAACTGCGCGCCCCAGAACGAAGTCAACAGTGCGGGAGCAATCATCGAGAAAGGGAACGATTTAAAACAGTATCGGCAGTTGGCCATTTCTTTTGCTTCGATTAATGTTAGGAGCCGCTAAGTTACCCGCGTCGATTCAGACACATTTCTTGATTCGTGCCTGGCTATTTATCGCCGCCGCAAATCTAAAACGCAATGTTTGTCGTTGCCGTAAAGAAACGGCTCGCGATTTTGCCAAAATGGTGACTGCCCTGCCCGGATGCAGGTTGAGCTGACTCCGAATTAGGAGTTGCTAAGGAGCGTTCGGGATTTATACTCGCCTCGTGAAATTCAATCGGCTTTTTCTCTGGCTGGCTGTGATTCCGGCGCTTCTGTTTATCGGGACAGGTTGCAGCGGCATCAATGCTTCCCAAGGTTTTTCGCCTTTAAGTCTTTTCCTGCCTGGGCTGGTGCAAACTAAACCCGGCGCGGAAAAATCCTCCTTAAATGTTTCACAGCCCGGGACGACCAAGGACCTGGCGCAATCCAACTAAATTATGCGATTTCCATTGGGTCTGACGGCGAAAATCGCCCGTCATATCGTTAAACATAAAATTCGTCGAACGCCGAAATTCGCGCTCGT
>JBDSLX010000424.1:0-3397 GCA_039916145.1 Verrucomicrobiota bacterium
CATCGGCGGCATTCCTTCTTCGATGTGGCGAAAAATATTTTCGAGCACAACAATCGCGTCATCGACCACGACGCCGATGGAAAGAACCAGCGCGAGCATCGTCAAAATATTTATGGAGTAACCGAGCAGACTCATGATCGCGAACGTGCCGACGATGGAAACCGGAATCGCGATGGCGGGAATCAGCGTGGAACGAAAATCGCGCAGGAAAAGATAGATGACAATGACCACGAGAATAAAAGCAATCCCCAGTGTGACCCAAACTTCGTGGACGGAATTTTCGACGTAAATCGATTCGTCGTAGTTGAAAACCATTTCGATGCCAGCAGGCAAAATCGATTTGATTTTTTCCACTTCGGCTTTGATGCCGTGTGCGACTTCGATGGTGTTTGCCTTGGATTGTTTGACGATCCCGAGGAAGACGCACGGCTTGCCGTTGTTGCGCGCGATGGTTCGATAATTTTCCACGCCGCGCTTCGCTTCGCCGATGTCGCGGAGCCGGACGATTTTTGTTCCGTCGTTGGCGAGAACCAACCGATTAAATTCATCGGCAGTTTTCATTTCGCCGCGCGTTTCGATGATCATTTCGCGGTCAACGCTCTCCACACGACCGCTCGGCAGTTCGACATTTTGCTCTTTCAAAGCGCGTTCGACATCGAGAACGGTGAGTTTGTGCGCTGCCATTTTCGAGGAATCGAGCCAGAGCCGCATGGAGAAACGTTGTTCGCCGCCGATGATGATCGACGAAACGCCTTTGATGGTTTGGAGGCGATTCTTGATTTGCTTCTCGGCAATCGTGCTGAGTTCGAGAGTCGTGAAACGATCGCTGTTGATGCCGATCCAAATCACGGCCTGCGCATCGGCGTCTTGCTTGGCGACGATGGGTTCATCAATCGCGTCCGGCAAAAGTCCGCGCACACGAGAGACGCGGTCGCGCACATCTTGAGAAGCGAGATCGATGTCACGCGACAATTCAAATTCAACGGTGATGGTGCTGACTTCTTCGCGGCTGGAACTGGAAAGAGTCTTGATGCCTTCGATGTTGTTGATCGCTTCTTCGAGCCGTTCGGAGACTTCGGTTTCGACGACCGCAGCATTCGCGCCCGGATAAATCGTCGTGACGCTGACAATCGGCGGATCGATGTCCGGCAATTCGCGCACCGGCAATTTTTGCAAGGCGACCAGACCGAAGAAAACAACCGCCAGACTCATCATCGTGGCGAAGACGGGGCGCTTGATGCTGACGGTGGAGAGGATCATTTGCTGGAAGTTTCGTTGGGCTTCACTTCAGTTGCCGCAAATTTCACTCGCATGCCCGGTCCGATCTTTTGCAAACCTTCGACAATTACTTTTTCCCCCGCTTCCACGCCGTTGACAATTTCAACTTGCCCAGCGGTGCGCACACCGAGCTTAACTTTTCTCATCTGAGCAGTGCTGTTTTTGTCCACCACGAATATCATCGCGCCACCACCCTCAATCAATTGGCTCAAAGCCGATTCAGGAATCACAATTGCCGCCTCGCGAATTTTCAAAGTGAGTTCGAGATTGGCAAACATGCCCGGTTTCAAAAGCAATTCTGGATTTGGAATTCGTGCTTTTACAAAAGCCGTGCGCGTCGTTGGATCCACTTGCTCGGCGATAAAATAAACTTCGCCGTCAAACTTTTTGTCCGGATAGCTCGCCACATTGATTTGAATTTTTTGTCCAACTTTCAATTGGCTGATGAAACGTTCTGGCACATTGATTTCAACTTTCACTGGATCTACATCGGTCAGCCACGTCAGTGTCATGCTTTTGGCAATGACCTGGCCGGGACTGACATTTCGTCCTCCAACAATTCCCGAAAAAGGCGCGAGGATGCGCGCGTCTTTCAATTGCTGCCGTTTCAATTCCAAATTCGCTTTGTTGATTTGAAACTGCGACGACATCTGGTCGAACTCCTGTTGTGCAATAAGCTTTTCCTTAAAAAGCTGCTGGCCGCGTGCAAAATTCAATTCGCTCAATTTAAAATTAGCTTCGGATTCAGCCGCCGCCGCCGCCAACTTGCTTTCATCAACGCGAATCAAAAGGTCGCCTTTCTTGACCCGTTGGCCTTCCTGAAAATTTATTTCCGCAATCGTGCCGTCGATTTCACTTTTGATTTCAACCGATTCGTTGGCCAGAAGATTTCCAACCAGCGAAATATTTTCCGCCACCGGTTGCCGTTTCGCTTCAACCGCGACGACTTGCATTTCCATTTTCGGTGGCGCGGCATCCGTTTTCTTTTTTTCGCTGCAACCGGAAAAAACGAATCCGGCCAACGCCAACAACACTGTTCCAACTTTAATTTGTTTGATCATGAAATTTATTTTTTTGCTGCCCCTGCCAGAAACAAGTCAACGATGCCTTCCGCCGTTTTCCGGTTGAGCCGGCGATTCGGCAAAACCAAATGTGCCATTACATGGACATTCATCAGTCCCCAAAAACCGTAGGCCAGTTCTTCGCTGCCAAATCGTCGATTCAATTGTCCTGTTTTCAAATCATTTTTTATCAATGAATGAACGAACTCAAAATTGCGTTGCGGCCTTTTCAGATAATTCATCTTGGCGGGCAGTTCGCCGGGCGATGCAAACGCGGTGGCAAAAGCCAGCCGCATCAATTCGCGATGGCCATTCAAAAATTCAAAAAGCGCATCGAGAATTTCCACCAGTTTTTCTTTGAGCGGTGCGCCTTGTTCCGCTGCTTCCTGCATCAGACGGTATCGCTCGTCATGCGCGGAATCGACCAGCGCTTTGTAAAGGGCAGCTTTGTTCGCAAAATAATAATAGAGCGTTGGTTTGGTCACGTGTGCTGAATCGACAATGGCTTGCACGGACGCGCCGGAATAGCCGCGATGCGCAAATTGCTTGAGCGCCGCGTCGAGGATTTTTTGCCGTGTGGCTGAGTCCGTCTTTTCCATGAAGCTACCGAACGGTAAGTAGAAACCTTGCAGGCGTCAAAAACTTTCTTTCCTGTTCCGGACGCTCCAACGGCGCGGCACCGTGTACAATTTCATCGCGCTAACCGCCCTGTCGAATTTTGTTGACTGGGTCGCGCTTCAAAACCGCGTGGCGTTGATATTGATAAGAAAATCATGAAAAAATTATTCTCTTTGACACGAGTGATCATTCTGGTAAGCCAATCGCATGACTACCCAACTGCGACCTCCGAAAGTTCTCTCGTTCTCTCTTTTAGCCCTGGTTTCGAGTCTTACTTTCAATCCTTTGCCGACTCAAGCAGGGCTGTTCGAAACCGACTTTGAAAGTGGACTGCCAGCTGGCACGACTGCCAATGGCAGCGCCAGCCTCGATACCGTGGGAGGAGTGACGAACAGCGCTGTCATGAAATTGACCCGCGCTGAGAATAACGCCGAGACTGG
>JBDSLX010000425.1:0-6633 GCA_039916145.1 Verrucomicrobiota bacterium
AGTCGGGAAACAACGGCGGATGGAATCCAACTCGCCGCGTTGATCAAAAATTCACAAGCCACCGTGATGCAGGCGACCCCGGCGACTTGGCGTTTGCTGATCGAAGCGGGCTGGCCGGGAAATCCAAATTTAAAAATCTTTTGTGGCGGTGAAGCGCTGACGCGGAAATTAGCTGACGAACTTTTGTCGCGCGCCAATGAAATCTGGAATTTATACGGCCCAACTGAAACGACGATTTGGTCAGCCGCGTGGAAAGTCTTGCCGGAAAAACCGATCTCCATCGGGCGTCCCGTCGCCCAGACGCAGTTTTACATACTCGACAAAAATCTGCAGCCGGTTCCGATTTGTGTTCCTGGAGAATTGCACATCGGCGGCGACGGATTGGCGCGCGGCTATTTCAATCGGCCCGAACTCACGTCAGAAAAATTTATTCCCAATCCTTTTGTTCACGGACAAAAAATTTATAAGACCGGGGATCTCGCGCGCTATTTGCCGGATGGAACGGTTGAGTGTTTGGGACGCAGCGATCATCAGGTCAAAATTCGCGGGTTCAGAATTGAACTCGGCGACATCGAAAGTGCGTTGCGACAAAACACCGCCATCAAAGAAGCGCTGGTCATGGCACGAGAAGACGTTCCTGGCGACAAACGGCTGGTGGCTTATCTCGCCACGCAAAACGCCACTCCGCTCCTGGTTCCCGAATTGCGCGATTTTCTGAAAACAAAACTACCCGAATACATGGTGCCGTCGTCGTTTGTTTTCCTGGAAAAATTTCCGCTGACGCCCAGTGGAAAAATTGATCGCAAGGCTTTGCCCGCGCCTGAACAGACCCGACCCGTTTTAGGAAAACAATTTGTCGCGCCGAGCACGCCGTTGGAAATCGATGTCGCGCAAATCTGGAGCGATGTCTTCCGCATCGATAAGATTGGGCGTGACGATAATTTTTTCGAGCTGGGTGGACATTCGTTACTCGCGATTCAAATCATTGCGCGTATTCGTCAAAAGCTCGGCATCGAGTTGCCGTTGCCGGAAATTTTCAAAGCGCCAACGGTCGGTCGTCTTGTGGAAACGATTTTGGAAATGCTGCTCGCGAGGGTCAATGATGAAGACACGAGTTTGAAGTGGTTGGATGAGATCAGCGACGATGAAGCCAAGCAACTTCTGGAAAAATAATTCTTTGTTGCCTTGCAGAAAGCCCGGGCAGTATTGACAAGATCGCACAAGAGGTAAAACGCTTTGCAATTGTGAAGGTTTCCCTCTGTTAAACTCAGGGCAATTGCGTTTTCTTTCAGGGTCACTTACGCAATTATTTTTCAGGTCTCTACCGATAGTGCAAACCCTCCTCAAAGGGTAAGATTCCTGCGAGATATGAGGAGACTGACGCAACTTATTGTTGGTACCGCCGTGGGGATATTTACTTTTTGGAGCCTGATATTACAGGCGCAAACCGATTTTCTTGATACGACCTTTAATATTGGCACCGGTGCACAAGGCGGCTTCGTGGAATCGATGGCCATTCAACCGGACGGAAAAATTTTAATTTGCGGCAACTTTACTTCCTTCAATGGCCAGCCCAAAAGTTACGTTGCCCGTCTGAATAGCAATGGCTCTGTGGATACAAATTTTACAGCCGACGTCAGTTATTGGGTCCGCTACATGGCGCTACAAACAGACGGAAAAATTGTTATCGGCGGATATTTTACATCGGTCGGGGGACAATCGCGAAATCTTGTCTCCCGCCTTAATTCCAATGGGAGTTTGGATACAAATTTTGTGGTTGGAACGGGTTGCACTGGCAGCATGGGCGTGGCGATAGACGGTAACACGAACGCGTTTCTTTTCGCCATCTCAATTCAAACAGACCAAAAAATTCTGATCGCGGGAAATTTCACCAACTACAATGGAGTGTTTCAGAGGGGAGTGGCGCGTCTGAATACGAATGGAAGCCTGGACAGCACATTTGTCGGCACGGGCGTGAACAATTGGGTGCGGTCTATGCGAATATTGGCGAACGGCCAAATTCTGTTAACGGGCTGGTTCACTGAGTATAATAACCGGACCTACAATCGGATGGTGCGGATCAATCCAAATGGTTCAGCGGATACAAACTTCAACGCTTTTTTTGGCGACCTTACTTCAGTTTATACATCCACCGAACTTCCTGACGGGAAAATGATTGTGGGCGGGCATACCGTGAACACCAATTCTGTCTTCCAGCAGGAAGTTGTTCGCCTGAACCTTAATGGGACTTACGACACGAATTTCAATAACGGTGGCAGCGGCGCGAATGAAAAAGTGGAGAGCGTCGCCCTGCAAGCCGACGGGAAAATTGTGATGGGCGGATATTTTACCCTCTACAATGGAGTTCACGTCGATAATTTTGCGCGGCTTAATTCCGATGGAACGCTGGACAATACTTTTAGCGCGAACGTCAATAGCTGGATATGGACGGTACTCGTGCAAGATGACGGAAAAATTTTGTTATGCGGCGGGTTTTCCTCGGTGAACGGCGCTTCGCGCAATGGAATTGCGCGGCTAAATACTTTTTCTCCACCGGTGCTTTTTAATCCAAAACGATTTTCGAATCGCTTTGAAGTTTCTGTCGCAACGCAAAGCGGAAAAAACTACACGCTTCAATATCGCGACTCCCTTACCGTCACCAATTGGACATCGCTGCCTGCAATTCCAGGAGATGGATTAGTCAAAGTGCTGACCAATTCCAATCCCTCCGTCAGCAATCGTCTTTATCGGGTTTTACAAAATTAAATTATGAAAAAGTGGCACATTGTCCTGGTTTGTTTTTTGGCGACTCATTTGGCCGCGCAGGAATCGTTGGACACGTCTTTTGATCCGGGCACGGGCGCGAACGCTTTTATTGAATCAACGGTTGTGCAACCCAACGGAAAAATTCTCGTATGCGGTCTGTTTACTTCCATCAACGGCACGCCGCGAAAATACATCGCGCGCTTAAATTCCAATGGCAGCGTTGATCCAACCTTCACCGCCAATCCCAATTATTGGGTGCGTTTCATGGCGTTGCAGCCCGATAAAAAAATTATCATTGGCGGATTTTTTACCGGAGTGGATGCCGGCGTGCGGAATCGAGTGGCGCGCTTGAATGAAGACGGCAGTCTCGACACGACGTTCAATCCCGGAACGGGCTGCACTGGAAGAATTGTCGAGGCAGATCCAACCGATCCGTTTCTTTTCGCCATCGCATTGCAGAGCGACGGGAAGATTATTATCGGCGGCAATTTCACCAATTTTAACGGAATCGCCCGGAGCGGCGTCGCACGGCTCAACAGCGACGGTTCATTGGACAACACTTTCAACGTGGGCACCGGCGTGAACAGTTGGGTGCGTTCAATTTTAATTCTGCCCAACGACCAGATTCTTTTGTCGGGCTGGTTTGAAAATTACAATAATCGCTCTCATAATCGCATGGTGCGCTTGAATCCCGATGGTTCCGACGACACAGCTTTTAATCCGTGGTTTGGATATTCAACTTCCGTTTATTCGATGTCCCGCCAGAGCGACGGGAAAATTGTTGTGGGCGGCCATTCTGTAAATACCAACGCGCCATTTGTGCAGGAAGTCGTTCGGCTGCTCTCAGATGGTTCTTACGACCCGACGTTTAATACAGGAGGTGCAGGTGCGAACGACAAAGTCGAAAGCGTCATAATCCAGCCGGATGGGAAAATTCTCATCGGCGGCTATTTCAGTTTTTACAATAATGTAAGACTCCGCGGATTTGCGCGACTTAATTCCGACGGCAGCCTCGATCCAACTCTCAATGCGGGCGCGGACAATTGGATCTGGACGCTCGCTCTGCAAAACGATGGAAAAATTTTGATGTGCGGCGCATTTTCGACCATCAACGGGGTTTCTCGAAACGGAATCGCGCGCCTGAATTCCTCCGATGATTCTGTTCCGCCTCCCCCTCCACCCCCACCCCCGCCACCGGGTCCAACGAATTCATTCACTCCAATCACTGGAATCTACAGCGGAATCTTTTCCAGCTCGAACGGAGTCACTCCAGCGACGGCAGGATTTTTGACAATTAATTTGAATGGTTCAAGTGCCTTCAGCGGCATGATTTTATTGGACGGCGTACGTTCATCATTCTCTGGACAATTTAATTTGGATGGCCTGGCGCAAAAAACAATTTCGCGTCGAACGAAACCTACGCTCGGATTGAATTTGCAATTGGACTTTGCCGGCGGACTGTCGGGCGCCGTCACACAAAATGGGGAGTCTTCCATCTTGGTCGCCGAGCGCGGGCAATCGACGCTTAATTCGACCAAAACCAAATACACTTTGCTGATTCCGCCAAGTGCAGATCCGGCGACGGCCCCAGGAGGATATGGATTCGGTACCGCCCAGGTTGATCTCAAAGGCAAAGTAAATTTTAGAGGCGTGCTCGGCGATGGAACAATCATACGCCAAAGCGCCACGGTTTCTTCAAATGGGAATTGGCCCTTGTATGTCTCGCTCTATCACGGCAGGGGTGTCCTTCTCGGATGGCTTACTTTCACCAATGAACCGGACAGTGATCTTCGTGGAGAAAATGTTGCGTGGACGAAACTTCCCGGCGCTACGCCGAAATTTTACGCGAATGGTTTTTCGCTCGTGGGAACAGTTGTTGGTTCGCTGTATGTCCCGCCCTCGTCTGGTTCGCCGCCTGTGGACTGGACATCTGGAAGCGTTGCCTTCGCCGGAGGAAACTTAGCCGGTTCCCTGAGCAACGCCGTTGCGCTGGGAGCGAACAATAAATTCGTTATTACTTCCACCAACAAAACGGTAGTGAACCTCGTTAACTCAAGCGGTCTATTGAATGGAAGTTTCATTCACCCCAATACGGGCAAGCGAACCGCCTTCAAAGGTGCACTCCTGCAAAAACAACAGTTGGGATCAGGGGTTTTTCTGGGCACCAATGAGAGCGGATATTTTATTCTTCAAGCGATGCCTTGACCCTTACCTTGATCATCAGCGATTTGCCGAGAACAACCTGATGTCATAGACGGTATTAGAATCCTGTCGCGCCCGATTTAAACAGCAGGTGCTTTTTAGTGTATTCTAATTACGTTTCATAAAACGTTTCTTTAAGATTTATGTGCGGCGCATGATTAACTTGAACCAAAAAATCGCGGGACTTTCTCCGGCAAAGCGCGCCCTGCTTGAAGCGCGTTTAATAAAAAAAGCCCTTCCGGAAAATTCTGCAAAAATTGCTGCGCCGCGAAATATTGAAGTTCCCGAACTTTCTTTTGCGCAACAGAGTTTATGGTTTCTGGATCGACTCGAACCGAACAGTTCCTTTTACAGCATTCCACAGGCATTTCGCATCAGCGGCCCCGTCAACATCGAAGCCTTGCGAAAAAGTTTTGAAACCATTATCAATCGCCACGAGGTTTTGCGGACCCAAATAATTGACAATGGGGGAAATCCCAAACCACGCGTCGTAGAATCTGTCACCTTCGAACTGCCGTTGATCGACTTGAGCCAGTTTCTCGAACACGATCAGCACACCAAGACCCGCGAATTGATCAATGCTGAAGCAAAACACCCGTTCGATTTGGAAAATGATTTAATGCTCAGAGCCGGACTTCTCCTCTTGGGAAAACACGAACATATTCTGTTACTGACGGTTCATCACATCGCCTCTGACCTCTGGTCCTTTTCGGTTTTGTATCGAGAATTGGCTGCACTTTATCGAGCATTCGGCGAACAAAATTCTTCTCCATTGCCTGAACTTAAAAACCAATATTCAAATTTTGCGCGGGCGCAACGCGATTTTTTGGAAGGGGAAAATTTTGGAAAACAACTTGAGTATTGGAAGATGAGACTCGATGGAGGTTTGCCCGAACTCGAGTTGCCAGCCGATTTTCCCCGGCCAAAAACACAGAGTTTTCAGGGTGGTCGAAAATACATTCGCGTTCCTCTCGCACTGACCGTTCAACTCAAAACATTGAGCCAGCGCGAAGGCGTCACACCTTACATCACGCTCTTGGCCGCCTTTCAGACCTTGCTCCATCGCTATTCCGATCAAACCGATGTTATTATTGGTTCGCCGTTAGGCGGGCGCAGCCAAATCGAAACCGAACAACTCATCGGCTATTTTCTTAACACGCTCGTTCTGCGTACCGATTTATCCGGCGATCCAAATTTTCGCGAAGTTTTGCAGCGTTCGCGGGATGTCGTTCTTGGCGCCTTCGCCAATCAGGAAATTCCCTTTGAAAAACTCGTGGATGAATTACGTGTTCCGCGGAATACCCAGCGAAACCCAATTTTCCAAAGCATTTTCCAATTTCAACCGGGGCCTTTGCCAACATTGCAGTTGCACCAAACAAAAACCGAATTGCTCGAATTGGAAAACGGCACCTCGAAAATGGATTTGATTTTTACTTTGGCCGAAAACGAACACGGATTATCTGGCAATCTCGAATACAACACGGATTTATTTGAGGGAGAAACGATTGAGCGGATGCTGAGGCAGTATGGACGATTGTTGGAAGGGATCGTGGAAAATCCTGAGCAAAAGATTTCGCGGCTGAATCTGTGGAGCGAGGCGGAACGTCGGCAAGTGTTGGTGGATTGGAACCAGACGGCGACGGATTATCCGCTGGACAAATGCAT
>JBDSLX010000426.1:0-13287 GCA_039916145.1 Verrucomicrobiota bacterium
CACATTTGCCAAATGCGTGAGCGCATCCTGAATCGTCCCACCGCCCGTCTCGTGTTTGTTATAATAAATTTCGCGATAAGCCGGCCGATAGGTTGGAAAATTCTGGCCGGCAATGACGCTGACTTGAAGCGGCTCTCCCAAAGTTCCCTCGGCTAAGAATTCACGAGCGCGCTGAATGCCGGGAACAAAATGATGAACGTAAGCGATGCCAACAAATTTTTTAGCTTTGGCAATTTCATTTTTAAATTCGTCAATTCCATCCAGACCAACACTCAAAGGTTTTTCGATTAATAACGCGGGGCCTTGCTGAATCACCGTTTGCGCAATTGGAATGTGCGTATGGGCCGGAGTGCAGATGACAGCGCCATCAAACTTTTGCGACGCCAGCGCCTCTTTCAAATTGTTGAATGTCGGCGCGCGATATTCCTGCTGCATTTTTTGCAAAAAAGTCGGGTTCGTATCGCAGGCGACGACCTCGGCGCGGCCGGTTTTTTGGAAGCAACGCAAATGACGTTCCCCAATGCTGCCGCAACCGATGACTAAGATTTTTTTATTCATGAGAATAGCGGTTCCACTTGGACAGGAAAACAAAGCTGCGGTCAAATCATATTCATTCTTCACGCAGGCGGATGCCGACTTGCTTGAACTGGCAAAACATCCTTCAATCGGCGCATTGATATGGCCAATTCGAATATTTTCAGTCTGAACGGAAAGGGCATCTGGGTTTTCGGCGGCGCGGGTTATCTCGGCCAGGCCAGCGTTTCGGTTTTGAGCGCGCTTGGCGCAAAAGTTCTCTGCGTCGATCTGGAAAACCCCGCGCAAAATTTCATCGATTCGGCAAAGCTCTCGCAAAACGTAACCGCCGCTTCACTTGATGTCCGTGACGGCGACGCGATTAAAAAATTCGTCGCTGAAAATATAAAGTCGCGAGGCATTCCGCACGGTTTGGTCAACCTCACCTTTGCGTCCACAGCGAAGAAGCTGGAAGAACTCACCGAAAAAGAATTCGATGATGTGAACCACGGCGGACTGACTTCCGCTTTTCTGCTCGCGCGCGAAGTTGGAATTGAGATGGCGAAACTGAATCGCGGCAGCATCGTTTTATTTTCCAGCATGTATGGCTCCGTGTCGCCCGATCCAAAAGCGTACGAAGCGCCCATGATCAAAAATCCAATTGAATACGGCGTAACCAAAGCGGGTATTGTTCAGATGACAAAATATCTGGCCGTGCATTGGGGACGAGACAATGTGCGATGCAATTGTATTTCGCCCGGGCCGTTTCCAAATCCAACTGTGCAAAAAGAAAACCCGCAATTCGTCGAACGGCTAGCTGCGAAATCTCCGATGGGACGCATTGGCAAGTCAGAGGAAATTGCCGGAACCGTGGCGTTTCTGCTTTCAGATGCAGCTTCTTACATCACCGGACAAAATCTATTCGTCGATGGTGGTTGGACAGCGTGGTGATTTTGTTTGAAAACCTTTCAAACTCGTAGCAGCCGAGGTCACGAGGCTCTAACTATTTGGGGCATCGTTCATAAAAGTTGGATATTTGAGCCTCGTTACCTCGGTTGCTACTCTTCAGGCTGGCTCTCACCGCTTCCGAACGGCCACGCATTCAATTTCATATTTCAACGTCGGCGGCAGACAACTCGTGATGGTTGTTCGCGCGGGAAAGGGCGCTTTGAAATATTCGCGGTAAAGTTGGTTATAGAGCGGCACATCTTCTACTTCGCGAACGTAATTGCGCGTTTGAATGACGTGCCCCAGATCGCTTCCGGCCGCTTCGAGAATCTTTTTCATGTTCTCAATCGAGCGACGGAGCTCGCCCTCAAACGTATCCGATACAATTTTTCCAGCCGCATCAACCGATGCTTGACCGGAAACAAAAATAAGATCGCCGAACTGCACGGCAGGACTGAATGGAAGATGTGACGTCGGCGTGTCGGCGTCTTTTGGATAACTGACTTGTGGATGGTTCATAAATTTAAAATTGCCAGCTTAATCAGGGTTTCGCGTCTCCGAAGACTAATTTGGAGTGCGGTGACAAGTCACCGCACTCCAAAAACGGTTCTAATATTATAATTCGTCCAACGGATAAATCGGTCTGTTTACGTTTTTAAACGGCAACGTTTTTAAATTGCTGCTGCACGGGCCGGGAGTATCGACCCAATACATTCTTGCGGCAATCGGATCGTAAGCGCGTCGATGCGCCACGGCTGCTTTGACTCCGATAACAGAAAGTTTCGTTGGCTCGATTCCTTGACTGCGCCACTGTCCCAAATCAAACGGCGGCGTTTTATTGCTCGTGAGCAAAATCAAAATGCCTTCGTGTTTCACGACGGCAGTCGGTCCCATCTCAAAATAATTTCCGGACATTGACGCAAGATGGCTTTGCTTGTCTTCGAGTTCAAATTTTCCATCGCTGCGGGAAATCAATTCCACTTCGAGTGAGAGCGGGCCGGCATCCAGTCGACTTCCTTTACCGCCGATGGACAAAATTGTTTTTGCGCCGACGGAAAGTTTTTTTAATTTCGCAACGACTTCCGGGTCATTGATGCAAACAGCGGCGTTCCTGACCTCGTTTTTTACGAGCGCACGAAGAATTCCGGTTCCATCGCCGGGCGCGCCGCCGCCGATGTTGTCCGAAGGCTCGACTAACACGGTGGGTAGCACAGGCGACCCGCTTCTGCCGGTTGGCGACTCGCCAACCGGAACGGGAGAAGCGTTCATTAGTAAATCATCACTCGTTCTGTTTTGGGGTTTTCTTCCCATTCCGTCCGGCGAGTCGCCGGACGGAACAGGCCAGTGGCCTGTGCTACCCATGATTTCATCAATCGGTGGCTCGGTGACGTTGCCGAGTTCTTTCTTTTGCAATGCGAGTTGAAAAAGTTTTTCCAGGTTTTCGCGCGCTTCAATTTCCGAACCGACTGTCGAAATGGTAAAACTCACTCCCGTCTCTGGAATGTCCGCGAACGAAAATCCAGCGACCACATTCGCGCACCAGACTTCTGCTGACTCAGCTTCGATTTGTCGCGCTAATTTCTCCAACGAAAGCATTGGTTCACTCGCGCTGGCGGTTCCAGTCGGTGGCCACATGAGTGGCGGATGCTGCCAGAATGTGCGTGGAGTTTTTCCAGTTTCAAAGCAGCGTTGCAAAAGTTCGGCGGCAATTTGCGCGGCTTGTCGCGCGTCGGTGTGCGGGTTTTCGCGATAGGCGACGAGGCAATTGGAATTCGCCGCCATGCGCTCGGTGAAATTCGCGTGCAGATCGAACACGCCGAAGACTGGGATATTTTCCGCGCCCGGAAGTTTCCGAATCCGCTCCAGAATTTCGCCTTCAACATCGGTCAACGATTGCGAAACCATCGCGCCGTGAAGCACGAGATAAATGGCATCAACTCCTTGGGCGAGTTCCGGGTTGGCGCGATTTTTAAATTCACGCCAGAAAGTTTCGACAACTTCGTCTTTGACCAACGCGCTGGGCGAAGCGCGAAAATCCACCATCGGCAGAATCGTCCAACCAAATTTTCTCGCCGATTCCAACGCACCGCCGAGTGGGGAACTGTCGCCGTCGGATAGCATCAATTCTTCGCCACGCAAGATGGCGAAATTTTTCAACGAAGTCATGCCTTCCACAAACATGTTTGTTTCATGGAATAATCCGGCAAATAAAACGCGGCGCGTCATCTTGATTCTAAAACTGTCTAGTATAGTATTGCTCCCAGTTTTGCCCCGCGCATCCAGGCCCATTGATAAGGCACCAACCTCGTTCCAGCGCATACCTCAGCCGGCTGCACGGGTTCGTTTTACACGCCCAAGCCATTCGCATTCCTATTTGGTACCCCCTCCCGGAATTGAACCGGGATCAACGGTTTAGGAAACCGCTGCTCTATCCATTTGAGCTAAGGAGGCCGTTTAGAAATTTATTATCCTTTGGAGAAATACAACGGCAAGCAGTTTCACAGTCAGTGCGACTAGAAAGGTCAGGTAAATAAAAGTGGCCGGCTTGGCTTCTGCCGATACCCTAAATTGCCGGAACGCGAGCGAGATAGCTCGTCAACGAGCTGTCAAAATCGCGGGCATTCACCGCGACTAGAAATCTACTTCATCAATTCGCTTTCGACTGTTCGCTCGAAATTCAAGGGGAACGAGTTGGTGCTTTGTCTCCAAGTGCCGGTTAATTTTCCGTTTTCCATTTTGCCTTCGTAAACCCCGCCGATGCTTTTCCATTCCAGCTTCACCGAAGGTTTATCATAAACAACCGTCGTCGCCGGAAGGTTTTTTGCTCCTTGGTCAAGGCTGTCCATGGTCCCGACGAAAGTGTTGTCCGACAGTTTTGCAATTTTTAAAACGAGCCGGAGCTTGGCCTGTTGTACATCGAGCGCCCCTTTCCAAAATCCTTGCAAATCATTTTCGTTAGAATGCGTATAAGTTTTTTCAGATTCGACAGTGGGAGACGGAGGCTCGCCACGCTTGAAAACCAACGGGGTGCTGTTTCCGAGTTGCGTCCAAATGCCAGCCATTTCCGAACCCTCATTATTTATTTCCCCTTCAAATTTTCCACCGATTCCGCGGAACTCTATTTCTACGGCCGGTTTGCTATAAGTGATGAAACTCGCCGGTAGATTTTTTGAACCTTGATCAATACTGTCCACCAACGCCGTAAATTTTCCGCCCTCTTCTTCCGCAATTTTCAAAGCCAAACGTAATTCGATTCCTTTGACCGCGAGGGTCCCCTTCCAATAACCGTGCAGTTCGGACTTGCCGCGCTGGGCGTAAGCCGAATCTGGTTTTGCCGTGGGAATTTTACTCGGCTCAGTCGTCCGTTTAAAAGTCAGAGGGGTAGTGGCGGGTCCCTGTTTCCATAAACCCACAATTTCAGTTCCCGCTTTGTTCAAATTTCCTTCATAAGACGCCGGAGGCGTTTTTAGTTCCATTCGAAATGAATCTCCCTTTGTCACAATGCTGCTGACCGGCAAATCCTTGGCCCCTTGATCAACGCTGTCCAGGGTCGCGGCATAGTTTCCTTCGGGAGTTTTGGTAATTTTTAAAACGACCCGCAGCTTCATATCCTTAACTTGAATGGTTCCTTCCCAGAAACCGTGGAGATTCGGAGTTTTGCGGTTGCAACCCGGAACACCAAGCAAAGCAATGAACAACAGCACGGTGGATAATCGATTTTTCATAAAGAAAAGGTAACGCGTTCTAGTTCTCCGGCATTAAGCAATTGTCAGCGCAAGGAAGCGAGAATTTTTTCGGCAGCCTCACGCGGATTTTTTGTGCCGTAAATAGGCCGGCCAACCACGAGCCAATTCGCACCGGCGTCAATGGCTTCTTTGGGGGAAAGGGTTCGTTTCTGATCGTCGGATCGGTCGCTGGTTGTGCGAATACCGGGTGTGACGAGTCGAGTTTCGTGCGGCAAAAACTGGCGAAGGTCCGCTATTTCCAGTGGCGAACAAACCAAGCCGCGCAAACCGGCGCGGACTGCGAGATTTGCCAACCGCTCCACTTGCTTGCCGACATTTGCCTCGACGCCCACTTCGCTCAGTTGATCGCTGTCGATGCTCGTCAAAACCGTGACGCCTAAAACCAGCGGCGGTTTGCATCCTAGTTCTTTTGCGGTTTCTTGAGCGGATTTTTCGGCGGCGCTCATCATTTCCGTTCCGCCGCCGGTGTGAATCGTGAGCATTTGCACGTCGAGTCGAACGGCAGCCGCGACGGATTTCGCAACGGTGTTCGGAATGTCGTGAAATTTTAAATCGAGGAAAACGGATGCACCCATCGCGCGAATTTTTTTAACGATGTCCGGCCCGGCGCTGGTGAAAAGTTCACTGCCGATTTTAAAAGCGCCGACGATGGGCGCGAGTTGTTCGGCCAGTTGCAAAGCGGTTTCGACGTTTGGGACATCCAGTGCGACGATGATGGGATTTTGCATTTAAGATGGAAGCGGTTGGGAAACATTTATTTTATGTTGCAAACAGTAGGCGGCGTTCTCCACGTATTTCGTCGCCCAATATTTTAATCCAGCGCGTTCTTCAGCGTTGAGCGACTTTACAATCTTAGCGGGTGAGCCGAGCACAAGCGAGCCGGGCGGAATTTTCATTCCCTGCGTCACGAGCGCTTTCGCGCCGATGAGCGATTGTTCGCCGATTTCCGCGCCGTCCAAAATTATCGCGCCCATTCCAATCAAACATTCGTCACCGATAACGCAGGCATGAACAATGGCGGAATGGCCGACCGTAACAAATTTTCCGAGTATGCACGGAAAATCATCCGCCAGATGCAATACGGCGTTGTCTTGAATATTGCTGCCCTCCCCAATGATGATGCGGTTGATGTCGCCGCGCAGAACGGCGTTGTACCAAACACTGGCATTGTCGCCCAAAGTCACGTCGCCCAGAACCACCGCGCCTTTGGCAATGTACACATTTTTTCCGAGCGCAGGTTTTTTGCGGAGAAAAGTTTCAAGTTGCTGAATCAGTTTCGACACGGATTGGTTTTAGAACAGGATAAGCCTCGTTCAAATAAAATTCGTTCATTTGAATTTCGGCAGGAGCGGAGTATGAATTACTCCAAGGAATATGACACCCAAGGCACGAACTCCCCCCATCCGCCGCCGGAAAAAAATTCCCACTTCCTTTAAAGAGTTAACTCCCAGCAAACATTTTAATCCCGGAACTTTTTTCTACGAAATGGTTTGGAAAGCGTTGCTCACCACTCGCACCGGGGAACACGCGCCGCCGAAGTTTCCGGCGCTGCACAAAGGCGAAGTTGCGCTGACCTGGATTGGCCATGCCTCTTTTCTGGCGCAATTCACCGACCTGAATGTTTTGATTGATCCGAATTTCGCGAACTGGCTTTTCCTTTTAAAACGCGTCAAACGCGCCGGACTAAAAATCGAAGATCTGCCGCCCATTGATTTGGTTTTACTGACCCACGCGCACTTTGATCATTTTCACAAACCGACGTTGCGCCGTTTACCCACGCCAAAAATCGCCATCATGCCGTGGGGCGTTGGAGATTTAGCCAAAGATCTCGGTTTCGGGCGCATCATCGAATTGCACTGGTGGGAAAGTTTTACGCATGGCGATTGGAAAGTGACGCTGACACCGAGCAAACACTGGGGCGCGCGCACGTTGCATGACAGCCATCGCGGCTACGGTGGATTTATTCTAGAGCACCAAGGGCGCAGAATTTATCACGCGGGCGATAGCGCCTATTTTCACGGCTTCAAAGAACTGGGGCGGAAATGTCCGCCGGAAATTGCGCTACTCCCCATTGGCGCGTATTACCCGGATTCATTTCGTCACGTTCATATGGGACCGGATCAGGCGGTGAAAGCATTCAAAGATTTGAAAGCGAAATGGCTGGTGCCGATGCATTATGGGGCGTTTCGACTTTCCTTTGAAGATATGGACGAACCGCCGCGTTGGCTGAAGGAGTTGTGTGATGCCAGCGAATTGAGTCAGCATCTGAGAATTCTTGGCGAGGGCATTCCAGAAATTTTCTAAAACTGCTGCGGTTACAACGTTACTTCTTGCATGTCAGGAGTGTTCTCGGCACAACACAGTTAGTAATTTCGTAAGATTATTTTTGCTGATTATGATTTCTGCTATTGCAGGTTTTCTGGCTGGAACGCTCCACGTTTTTGCAGGCCCAGACCATCTCGCCGCTATTGCTCCGCTTGCGGTTGATGGCCGCAGTCGCGCTTGGAAAACCGGATTGCGCTGGGGTCTCGGCCACGCCGCGGGAGTAATTGTGGTTGGATTTCTTTCCTTGATGTTACGCGATCTTCTGCCCCTCAAAAACATTTCGGACTGGAGCGAACGGCTCGTTGGCGTTCTGTTAATCGCCATTGGCTTGTGGGGAATTCGCAAAGCTATGCAGGTGCATTCGCACGAACATGAACATGCGGGCGAACGCCATGTCCATCTGCACATTCATAGCGCCAGTCAGCCGCATCAAGATTTGTCGGCTCACACTCACGGGCATACCGCTTTTGGTATCGGAACGATTCATGGGCTGGCAGGAAGTTCGCATTTTTTCGGCGTTTTGCCGACGTTGGCGTTTCCAAGGGCAACAGAGGGAATCATTTATTTAGTCGCCTTCGGATTGGGGACTATTGCCGCGATGTTATTCTTTTCCACGGCGATTTCGAAAATCGCGGGCCGGATGACGAAGCGAAATGTAAAAGGCTATCGCAATGCAATGTGTTGTTGCTCCTTCGCCACGCTACTAATTGGGGGGTATTGGTTGTTTGTCTGAATTGACTCTTGGTTGTCGCGCCCCTCTTCCGTTCAAAAACCGTTAAAAAAACTAGTTGTCAAATAAAGACCTTTTGTCCTATTGTCCGCCGCAATGCACCGTTTTGGTGCGCGGGGTAAACTGTTTTTACCCAATTAAAACGCATAAAAACGTAAATCCAAATAGCAGGAGGAACTAAACTAAATGAAGATTAATAAATGGACAGCAGGACTGGCAGCCGTTGGGCTGGTCAGTCTAGCATCAGTTGCGCAAGCGGAAGAGACGACAACACCTTTGTTGACCGCACTCTCTTCTACAGTCATCAGCGGCTATGTCGATACATCAGCCGTTTGGAATCCAGGAACGGGCAACGCCAACCCGGCGCCGTATTCCTTCAACGCCGGAAAACAAGACGGATTCAACCTTAATGTGGTTGGTCTGACCTTGGAAAAACCGCTCGACGAAGGTTCATGGTCTGCCGGTTATAAAGTCGAATTGCTCTACGGCCCCGATGCCGTGGGATACAACACTTCGGCGAACGCAGTTAATACCACGACGACGGCGGGAACGCCTACCAGTGTTGATCCGGGTCTCGACGGAATCGCTGGCACTGCGGACGATATTATCAATCCGGCGACTTCCGCGACAACCACCACAAGTCCCGTGTTGAGTGACTTCGGCATCAAACAAGCCTACGTCGCATTGCGCGCTCCAGTTGGTAACGGTCTGGACTTCAAACTCGGCGTGTTCGATACGCCCATTGGTTATGAATCGTTCACCGGCTACCGCAACCCGAACTACACCCGTTCTTATGGCTACACTCTTGAGCCCACTGAGCACACGGGTCTCTTGGCCTCGTATCAAATCAGCGAAATGTTCGCTGTTTCGGCTGGCGTGGCGAACACCCTGAGCGCAGGCATCAACGCCCGTTCTCCCAGGGCTGAATCCCACAAAACGTATATGGGATCCATCACGATCACCGCTCCTGAAAGCGCTGGCGCGTTGGCCGGTTCTGCTTTGTATGCAGGAATTGTGGACGGGTTCAACGGCAATCCGGGCGATGACCAAACCAGTTACTATGCGGGCGCGACCATCGCGACTCCAGTTGCGGGCTTGAGACTTGGCGCGGCGTATGACCACGTAACAGACGGCCCGACCGGTTATGCGGCGGCGGCTTCCGTGTATGCCTCATTCCAGGCTACGGAAAAAATGAGCCTCCATGCTCGTGCTGAATACGCGAAGATCAACCACGACAAAATCGGCGCGTTGACCGGAACGATCCAATACGACCTCTGGCAAAACGTGATCAGCCGTTTGGAAGTGCGTTGGGATCACTCCCAAAATGGCGCCTTCGGCGGCACCGTCCCTGGTTCTCCAACCAAGAAAAACGAAATCATGGTTGCAGCTAACCTGATCTACAAATTCTAATTTAAATTAGAATCCACCAAACCCCTTCCGAGAAAATTGGGAGGGGTTTTTTATTTGTTGAATTGCTCTTGAAATCACAGACGAGTTAAGGCGAAATGCATCCCGCTCGGATTTTCTATGAATTTGGCTGACATCCTCACCCACGAACAAATCCTTCCCGATTTGCAGGCCATCAACCGTTGGGAAGCTATCGACGAACTGATCAACAACCTCGTCGCGACGGGGAAAATCAAAGCCGAACACCGTGAGGCGATTTCCGCCGTTGTAAAAAAGCGCGAGACTTCCATGAGCACTGGAATCGGTTTCGGCATCGGCATCCCCCATGCCTCCACCGATTTGATTTATGAAGTCGTCGGCTCGTTTGGCCGTTCTAAAAAAGGAGTTAACTTCGACGCACTCGACAATCAACCGGTAAATCTCGTCATGCTCTTTCTCGTTCCTCAGGGACAATTCCAAAAACATCTCCACACGTTGGCCAACATCGCAAAACTCCTTCACAACAAAGAATTTCGTCAGGCGCTCGAAATCGCTCCCGATGCCGACGCCATGGTCAAAATCATCAACACACACGCGACGCAGAAATAGTCCCTTCCGTTTACCGTTTGCGGCGGAAACAAATCGTGTTCAATTAACCCGTGCTACATCGTTTCCTCGAACAACGTTTGCAAGAAGCCGTCCGCGCCGTAATTCCCGACGCTCAGACCGAGAATCTACTCGTTCGTCCGTGTCCCGATCCCAAATTCGGCGATTATCAGACCAACGCGCTGATGTCGCTCGCCAAAGAGCGCAAGATGAATCCGCGCCAATTGGCAACGGATGTCTTGGCAAAACTGAATGTCGCCGAACTGTGCGAGAAAGTGGAAATCGCCGGCGCGGGTTTCCTGAATTTTCGCGTCAAAACTTCTGCCATCGCTCGGACCCTTCAAGCAGCCGCTCGCGGCGAACCTCTTTTTTTTCAGAAAACTGAAAAACCCCGCACCGTCGTCGTTGATTTCAGTTCGCCGAATGTCGCCAAGCCAATGCACGTCGGCCACATACGTTCCACGATTCTCGGCGATTCACTCGCGCGAGTTTTGCGCACGCTCGGCCATCGCGTTGTCACTGATAACCACATCGGCGATTGGGGAACGCAATTTGGAAAACTTCTAATTGGCTGGAAAAATCATTTAGATCAAGCTGCGCTCGCTGCTGATCCAATCGGCGAAATGGAGCGGCTCTATAAACTTGTTAATGCCGCTTCGGAACAAGATGGGAAAATTCTCGAAGCCGCCAAAGCAGAACTCGTTAAATTGCAAAGTGGCGATGAGGAAACTCTTCGCATCTGGGGCGAGATGATCGAACTCTCCGAACATCAATTTGATAATATTTACGGACGGCTCAGCGTAAAGTTTGACCACACCTTCGGCGAAAGTTTTTACAACCCGTGGCTGAAAGAAGTTGTTCAGGAATTGCGTGAGAAAGGAATTGCCCGCGAAACAGAAGGAGCGATTGGAATTTTTTCGGATGGCTCGTTGCCGCAAAAAGAAGATCCATTTCTCATTCAGCGCGACGGCGAGTGGCTACCGAATCCCTGCTTGATTCAGAAAAGCGATGGTGGATTTAATTACGCCACAACCGATCTCGCCACTTTGAAATATCGTTTGGAAACCTGGAATCCCGCCGAAATCGCGTACGTCACCGATGGCCGACAACAACTTCATTTTCGGCAAATCTTCGCCGTCTTCGCCCGCTGGCATCCTGAAGCGAAAATCAAACTCGCGCACGTTTGGTTCGGTTCCATTCTCGGCGACGACGGCAAGCCGTTCAAAACCCGTTCCGGCGAAACCGTGAAACTCGCCGAACTTCTCGACGAAGCGGAGGAACGCGCCTTTAAAATTGTTTCCGAAAAAAATGCTGAACTCAGCGAAGTCGAACGAAGAGAAATCGCCCGCGTCGTCGGAATCGGCTCCGTGAAATACGCCGACCTCCAGCAAAATCGCCAAAGCGACTATGTTTTCAGTTGGGATAAAATGCTTTCGTTGCAAGGGAACACCGCGCCGTATTTGCAATACGCCTATACACGCATCAAAAGTATTTTTCGGAAACAGGAGTCAGGAGTCAGGAGCCAGGAATCAGAACTGAAACTCATAGCGCCCGAAGAAATTTCTCTCGCTAAACATTTGCTGAATTTCGGAATCACCCTCGAAGCGGTCGCTGAAGATTATCGTCCAAACTTTTTGTGCGGTTATCTCTACGAACTTGCCGGCCATTTCGCGCGCTTCTACGAAAATTGTCCCGTGCTCAAAGCCGAAGAAGCCGAACGAAATTCTCGCCTCGTGTTGTGCGATTTGACTGGGAAAGTTTTGAAGCAAGGACTCGAACTTTTAGGAATTGAAACTGTTGAACAGATGTAGTTTTAAACTCGTAGGGGCCGACGTGAGGAGGCTCTGATTTCCACAAAAGTTAGAGACTCGTCACCTCGTCTCCTACATTTCTTCTTGTGCGGTTTTCTTCGCCAGCGTAGGAAAACTCCATGTCCAATTCGCTTCACCCGAAAATCATCGGCGTTCAAACTGGAATTAACCGCCGCAAATTCATCTACACATCCGCATTGGCGGTCAGCGCGTTGAGCCTTTACGCCAAACCAAAAATTAAATCGCCGAATGAAAAATTAGACATCGCCATCATCGGGGCCGGCGGACGCGGCGCATCAAATCTCGGCGATGTCAGCAGTGAGAACATCGTCGCGCTCTGTGATGTGAATGAAGAAAATTTGAATTCAGCCGCCGCGAAATATCCAAGCGCGAAAAAGTTTGTCGATTTTCGAAAACTCTTTGACGAATTGAAAGACTTTGACGCCGTTGTCGTCAGCACGACCGAGCACACGCACGCTTTTGCCACGATGCGCGCCCTCAAGGCCGGCAAACATGTCTATTGCGAGAAGCCGCTCACGCATTCGGTCTGGGAAGCTCGCCAGATTATCGAAGCGGCGAAAAAGGCCGGAGTCGCGACGCAAATGGGAACCCAGATTCATGCGTCGAGCAATTATCGCCGCGTGGTCGAACTCGTGCAGAGCGGAGCAATTGGGCCGGTGCGTGAAGCGCATGTGTGGGTGTCTCGCGCGTGGGGGTTGCAAAGTGAAGAAGCATTCAAACGCAATGGCGATCGCGTTTTCGTCACGGAGCGTCCCAAAACGGCCAGCCCGATTCCTGCGGGATTGGACTGGGATCTTTGGCTTGGTCCGGCGCCCGAACGTCCATTTAACGAAGCTTATTTTCCCGGACCAAAATGGTATCGCTGGTGGGATTTTGCGAACGGCACGATGAGTGATCTGGGCAGTCATTGGAACGATCTTCCCTTTTGGGCGTTGAAACTCGATGCGCCGCGCACCATCTCTGCCGACGGTCCGCCGCCACATCCGGAAATCGCGCCAGCCAGCATGTCCGCCACTTACGAATACGGTCCGCGCGGCGAAATGCCCGCCGTCAAGCTGACTTGGTATCAAGGCGAAATGAAGCCTAAGATCTGGCACGACCAAGGCATTCCGCAATGGGACAGCGCTGCTCTTTTCCTTGGCGATAAAGGCATGCTTCTTTCCGATTATGGCAAACACATTTTGTTGCCGGAAAAGGATTT
>JBDSLX010000427.1:0-13791 GCA_039916145.1 Verrucomicrobiota bacterium
CTGCTGATTCAACTGTTTTGGGTGATCGCGTTTTATGGATTGGCGCGATTTGTCTGGAGCAGGGGAATCCGAAAATATTCTGCGGTCGGAGGATGAATGAACATGAAGGGATTAAGAGTAAGATTAAGAAAAGACGACTCTCCACTTAATCTTAATCCGATTTGCGCATGAACCTAAAACGCTACGTAAAAATCTACGGTGCGCTCTGGCGAAACTCCGTCGCGCGCGAGTTGAGTTTCAAATCTAATTTCATCCTCTGGATTTTTGTCGAGATCCTCTGGTTCGCGCTGCAACTGAGTTTTGTCGCGGTGATTTATCGTCACACCGATCACATTGGCGATTGGTCGAAATGGCAGGTCGTGATGTTGATGGGCGCAAGCCATTTCATTCAGCAGATTTTTCAGGCGTTTTTCCTGGTGAACTGCGTGAATCTTTCAGAACTCGTTCGCACTGGAAAACTTGATTTCTTACTGCTGCTGCCGGTGAATACACGTTTTATTATTTCACTTCGCCAAGTCGATCTCGGCGGATTCGTTAATGCCGCATCCGCCGTAGCCGTGATGGTTTACGCCGCCAAACAATTGCAACTCGTTCCAAGTTTCGCGCAGATTTTTGGTTTCCTGCTGCTGACGGTTGCTGGAATTTTAATTCATTACTCACTGATGTTTCTGCTTTCGACGATCAGTTTCTGGACGGTTCGCGCACAGGGTGTTGTTTGGGGCTATTACAATTTGTTTAACATCGCGCGTTTGCCGGACTCAGCGTTTTCCGGCTTCTTCAAAATCTTTTTCAAGTTCGCCATCCCGATGTTGCTCGTGGCGAATGTCCCCGCGAAATTGCTCACACAAAAATTACAATCGCCGTGGGAAATGGTGTTGCTCGTTATGATGGCCGTGATCTGTTTTGTGATTTCAGAAGCAGGTTGGCGTTTCGCAATGCGACATTACACGAGCGCCAGTTCGTGAACGTGCTGCCAGCATCTTGCTGGAAGATTCAAATTTATTTTGGCGCGAAATTCTGCCAGCAAGATGCTGGCAGCACGTTATTTTCCCAGCAAATGTTCGATCACCATTTGATCGAGCGCCTGATAATTTCTGTCGGTGATTAACTCTTTCGCTTTCGCTTCGTTGAAGCTTCGTGCTTTTTGCACCAGCTTCAAAAACGTACGGCGACTGTTGTCCAGATGCGCGAGCCAATGCTCGACTTTCGTCGTGCGAAACGGATGAACGTCGAAGCAAACGTATTCGCCGTTGCTGCCGTATTTATTTCGTTCGAGAACGCGAACCTGGTCGAACGCGCTGCGAAGATTCGTGCTGCCGAAAGGTTTGTCTTGATCGTATTTCAAACCGTTTTGATCGTTCAAATGCAGCGACCACAATTTTCCAAACGTCATGCAGAAATCAATTTCGTCAGCGGGATCAAGTCCGGCCAAAATGCAATGCGCGCTTTCGATCAATGCGCCGACGCGTTTCGGATCGCGCGTGAGTTGGGCAATGGCGAGCGCGTGTCCAATCGTGGGAATGTAAGCGTGATCCATCGGTTCGTTTGGTTTCGGTTCGATGGAGAGACGGACTTTTTTATCGTGCGCCAACATTTTGTTGAACGCTTGCACGAGATATTCCATGCTGCGCTTGCAACTTTTTGCTTCGCGGAGATAAGTTCCCTCGCGCGCGAGCCAGAGTACGAGTAAATCGGTTCCAAGAATTTTTCCGATGTCGATGCAGCGCAGCGAACGGTCAATGGCGTATTGGCGATGTTTTGGATCGTTGCTCGTGTAAGCGCCGTCAATGGTTTGCGGGGCGAACCACAGGCGCGGCGCGACCATTTCCGCAGCGATGCCTTCGCCGTCCAAACGCTTCTTCAACTCTTTGGCTTCCTTGAAAATTTGCGCGTTGGATTTGCTGTCAATGTCGGGAACGGCGTCGTCGTCGTGAAACATCATCGCGTCGAAGCCGAGTTTTTTTAACTGCGCAAGTTTCCAATCGAAAGTCTGCGCGGGACGAGTCGTTGGGCCGTAAGGATCGGAGCCTTCGCTGATATTCCAGGGACCAAAACAAAATTTATAAGATGATTTCGCCATAAGTGGGGCGAACGCTAGGGAGTTTTGTGCGAATTGAAAACAAAAAGTTCGCGGCAACGTGCGTCGTTGCTATGTTCGCGGGATACAGATTTTCAACCGGAACATTTATCAGAGGTAAAACATGGAAAAATCGAGCGTCATTTTCAGCAAGGGCAACGGCGGTCTTCCCAAAATTAACGTCCACACCGATTGGAGCGAGGCGGAAATTTATTTGAACGGCGCGCACGTCACGAAATTTCAGATAAAAGGCGAAGCGCCGCTTTTGTTCATGAGCGAGAAAAGCCGTTTTGAAAAAGGCCATCCGATTCGCGGCGGCGTGCCGGTGATTTTTCCGTGGTTCGGCGCGCGTGAGGGAAAACAGATGCATGGCTTTGCCCGAAATCTTACTTGGGAACTAAAAGAAATTTCGCACGGTTCCAATGCCGTCATTTTAAAACTGGCTTTGCCAGATACTCCCGAAGCCGCTGAATTTCCAATATTTAGGGCGGAATATTGGGTGACAGTAGGTGAAACGCTTGCGCTTGAATTGAAGATTACGAATCAATCGAATGAAAATCTCTCGTTCGAGAATTGTTTGCACACCTATTTCGCAGTTGGGGAGATTGGCGCGGTTTCGGTGGTTGGTTTGAAGGGCACGGAATATTTGGACAAGGTCGGAACTGTCGCGCGCAAGAAAGAAACAGACGAACAAATTAAATTTTCCGGGGAAACCGACCGCGTTTATTTGAGCACCACCAACACAACCGAAATTCACGATGCAAAATTGAAACGCAAAATCATCGTTGAAAAAGAAGGCTCCGCTTCGACGGTGGTTTGGAATCCATGGATTGCGAAAGCCAAGGCTATGGCCGACTTTGGCGACGAGGAATATCTGCGAATGGTTTGTGTGGAGTCGGGGAATGTTTCGGAAAATAAAATCGTGTTGCCTCCGGGAAAAACGTCTTCGCTGAAAATAAATTTACGCCGCCAACCGATGCAGGGCGAATAAGGCATGACGAAAATCGCCGCCATAGAACGCTGGCTGGTCAAGCAGACGTTGAGCGAAGCGATTCTCAATCTGCCCGTGGGCCTGATTTGTTTGGGAGCGAGTTTAATGGTGGTCGCTTTCAGCACGGCTATCGCGTGTTTCATCGGCTTAGTTCTTTTCCTAACCATCGCTGCCTTTGCCAGATCGGCGTTCGATCTCCAACTGCGAAACCCGCTTTTATTCTGCGAAATTTTCTGCGCCGCATTTTTGATCTGGCTCTTCGTCAGTCATTACCGGAGGAACGCGGAATATTTTCGTCTTTCCAGGTTTCGAAATGCGCGGGTTCATGTTTCCGATGCTGGCTTTGCACGAGCGTTGAACATTTTATTTTCCAGACCGCGTGACGTTGACGGGATTTTTCAACAGCTGATTTACACCGGCCCGCAATGGATGACGTCTGCGATTTCCATGTTTTACAAATCGGTGACGCTGCTGAAGATGGACATCGAAAGCTGCGCGAAGATTCTGGTGATTGTTTTGAATAAAGGCTCGCGCGTTTCGTTCACGGAATTGTCGCAACTCGTGCCGGAATGCAATTCGGTAAAAATTTTTCCGCAGCTTCGCGACATTGCGGGTGTGGTATTTCTTGAAAGTGAGCCGAGCGGAATTTCTCTCACCAGCGATTTGCGTGCGGGGTTGAGTCGGGTGCTCGGTGTGAAAATGAAACCGGAGCCTCAGCCGAAGTTTTATCGGCAAACGAAATCTGCGCCGCCGCCGCGTCCGCCACCCCAGCCGATTGTTGAGGAAGATTCGCCCGGCCCTCATAAAATTTTGGGCGTGTCACGTTCTGCGTCACTCGCGCAAATCAAGGCCGCATATCGCAGGCAGATCAAGCAGTGCCATCCTGATCGGTTCGCGACTTTGAATAAAGATTGGCAGCAAATGGCCGAGCAGCGTTCGAAAATAATCAATGCGGCTTACGCAACTTTGACCAACCAGGCGAACCATCGCACGCGAATTTAACTCCCACGGCGAGTTATTTTTTTTCAGTCCTCACATCATTTCTTCGCAAGCGCTATCTAAAAAAACAATAGGGGTCGCGTTTTTATCAATTAACCCTCTCGAAAAAGAATCGCTACGGTTCGCCGCTATCAGCTCAAATAAAAAATATGAAAATTAAAAACCAGAATCCAAATCGTAAATCAACCAATCGGTTCATGAAAATAGCTGCGGCGTTATTGCTCGTCGGCTCATCGGTGATCACTCAAGCGGCGCCCGCAGATTTGTCGCGGCTCATTGTGGTCGGCGATTCTTTGATGGCCGGTTATCAAAATAATTCGTTGCGCGGTTCGCAGCAGGTTCATGGAATTGCGGCTGTCATCGCGCAACAAGTCGGTGTTCCTCTGGCGTTGCCGCTCATTGGCGAACCGGGAATTCCCAACGCGCTTCAACTCATTGATGTCGGGCCACCGTTGGTCATTGCGCCATTGCCGGGAACTTCAGCGGGCAGGATTGATTTCCTCACCCAGCCGATGAATCTATCCGTGCCCGGACATAGCGTGCAGGACGCGTTGACATTGCGCCCCGGTTTCCCTCCGCAAAATCTCACGGATTTGATTCTGGGATTTCCAGGATTGCTCGGCGGCATTTCAAAAAGCCAGCTGGAATGGGCCGAAGCATTGCAACCGACCAGAGAGGAGTATTTGTCGTGAGAGTCACAGGGGCCACGATTGCTTTGGCTATCTGGTTTGCGGTGATGCTCGTCAGTGTCGTTGTTGCAACGGTGCTCGGGATTCGAGACGGTCGGAAAGGAATCAGCCAAGGCCTCCAAACAATTCTGGGTGGTTTGCTCATGGGAGCCTTTGTGTCGGCGATCATCGGGCTTTACGAAATGGAGCGATATTATTTCACGCTGCTTTTTTGGGTTTCCATTCTAATCGGCGGAATCGGCTTGCTATGGTTTATCAGGGGATTGTTCAAACTCCGCCGCAACCGATCCCCGGTTGAGCCCAAGGCGCAGCCTGACACCTTATGAAACTTGAACCTTTATTAGCTGACATTGGAGTTTTGTCCGAAAACGCGATCCTAATTTACGTTGCAATCGCCTGTGCGGTTGCATTGCTGGCCACGGCCTTCGCTTTGCGAAAAATTTTGCGCTGGTTATTTAAACGAGACTCAACAGTTCCTGATTCATCGTGCGAAAATTCTCCGAACGCGCCACACTCTATCCTCAGAAAAGTTCTTATCGTTTGCTCCTATGTGATGGGCATTCCCGTCACCGCTTTTGCGGGTTACACAACACTCAGCGCGGTCGTATGCATATTTGCTGGGAGGGGCATCACCGGAGAATCTGAAATTTCTCTGGGCGATTACATTGTTTTTGCCATTTTGCTTGGCGTGACTTGGTCACACACGATGCTCGTTTTCGGTGTCGCACATTTCTTGAAAATCCGACAAGAAGACCGCTGCCGAAAGTTTGCGCGGATTCTTTGGATATTTTTTCCGGTCGGCACATTTCTCAGCAGTCTGACGCTGATTCATCTTGGAGTCAGGTCGGGCATCACAGCGATTTCTGGAGGTCTTTTATTAGTAGGAGCTTTTATGTTGGCTATCTTTGGGCTTGAAATGGGGTTCTACTTTTTCGGCATTTCGCTGCTGACGCTCTGCGTTGCCACAATGTTATTCATCTGGGCGTCATCAAAAACCCGTCGTGCTCCAGCCTGATAAGCAAATCGAACCGTCAAAATTTCTGAACCATGCAGCGTTAAAAAACAAATTCCTATCAGTTGAAAACAAAAATGAAAACGTGCGTTGGTGGAAGTCTGGCTTTTTTCCTCCTGACCTTTGGTGCGGGACTGTCTCCCGTTGTCATGCTGGGCTTCTTGGGCCTCCCATTGTTGTCGTCGGGTTCGCGATAGCAGTTTATTTCCTATTAACGCTGGATTCGGCAGAGCCGTCACGAGCGACACGATACACCGGAATAGTCATTGCTATCTTTGGCCTAACGTTTTCGTCATTCGCTTGTATTTACGCAAGCGATTTACCGCATGAACTGGACGAAATTCCAAGAGGCCGACAACGCAACGAGATTCAATTCCATCGCGCTGGGCGTTGGTTACAAATTCTAAAAATATTTCCGAAACCGGAGAATCAATTCACCAACCGGTGCGCACGTGCTTGCAGTTCGTTGACAAACGCCTGTGTCACCGGAGAAAGTTTTCCGCACCACAACACGCCGAACGTGACTGGATCAAAACCGGGCAAGGGCAGAGCGCGAAGTTCTGGCGAAAGTTTGCTGTTCGGAATCTGAATGGAAAGGCCAATGCCATATCCGCTCGCCACGTAAGTTTCGATCAAGTTCAAAGAATTTGCGTCGAAGCTTGGATTCCAATCGATGCCCAGGCGGCTCAATCCTTGCTTAAAATTTTTACGAATGGCCTCACTTGGCGTCAGGCAAATCAATGGTTCGTCAATCCGCTGGCGTTTCCAAAGTTCGTCTGCTGATTTGAGTTTGTTGCTTTTATTAACCAGCAATACCAATGGAATTTTTAGCAATTCTAATCCGCGAGTTCCCGTTGGTGGTTTGTCCTGAATCAGCGTCAAAGCCAAATCAATTTCCTGCCGCTCGAGCCAGGTTTCCAATTGCGGTTGATAACCCTCACGCAAGGTCAGCTTTAAATCAGGAAATTGTTTTCTGACTTTTTCCACCAGCGCGGGCAAATGGTCGCGCAAAACAATTTCCGATGCGCCGACGCGAATTCGATGCGCCGTGTCGCCCTGAAGTTTGGCCGTGATGGAATCGAGATTGCCGAAAAAGGGTTCAATGAATTTGAACAACTCGACCCCAGCCGCCGTGAGTTCAAATGGCCGACGCCGAAAAAGGCTTGTGCCGAGAAATTCCTCCAACTGAATAATCTGTCCGCTTACCGCAGGTTGTT
Source organism: Verrucomicrobiota bacterium (assembly GCA_039916145.1). Taxonomy (GTDB): domain Bacteria; phylum Verrucomicrobiota; class Verrucomicrobiia; order Limisphaerales; family CANJXF01; genus CANJXF01. Next base: position 6,986 of record JBDSLX010000427.1, read on the forward strand.
GAATGCCGTAGGGAATATTCCGCACCGCCTCACTAATGCCGCCGAATTTGGCGACGTAATAAAAAAGCTCAAGGTGGTGAACGTTCATGAATTGATTTCAGTGATGTTGCCCAACTTTTTATCAATTAACGCCGGGAACGCAAGGTGAGTTACAGAAAGGACGAAACCAGAAACAAGTTATGAAAATTCAAGTTCCACAAATCAATTTGATTCTCGCCTGGATCGGCATCCTGTTCGGATTCGGCTCTGGATTTTTAATGGGTTTGAACTTCCAGAAAGAAAACTGGCTCGGCGGTTACGCCAGTTGGAAGCGCCGACTTTATCGGTTGGGCCACATTTCATTCTTTGGTTTGGCCGTGATGAATCTGGCGTTTTATTTCACCGTGAAAAATTTCGCCCACTTTTCGCGCGGCGTGGAAATTGCCTCGTTCGGTTTTACGCTGGGCGCAATCTCAATGCCGATTTGCTGCGCGATCATGGCCCATCAACCAAAGTGGCGCGCTGTGTTTCTCGTTCCAGTTCTCAGCTTAATTACCGCCGCCACTTTCACCCTTTTGGAACTTATAAAATTATGAAAATTGGATTTATCGCCATGAGCGGAGTGCGTGCCCACAACCAGGAACTCACCGATCTCGGCCTCACTTTGCCCGGTTTCGTCGAGCGAAACAAAATCATCGCATCCATGCCAAGCCTCGGTTTGCTCACGCTCGCCGGATTGACGCCGAGTAAATTTGAAGTCGAATACTGCGAAATCGCCGACCTCAAACAGCTCGATTCGTTGCCCGAAAATTTTGATCTCGTCGCCATCAGTACGTTCACTGCGCAATTGAAAGAGGCGTATCTCGTCGCGGATTTTTATGAGAGCAGAAAAATTCCCGTCGTGATGGGCGGTATTCCGGTGAGTTCGCTCGCCGAGGAAGCGAAACAATATTGCACCAGTGTTGTGATCGGCGAAGGCGAACCGCTTTGGCCGGAAGTTCTGCGCGATTTTGAAAATGGAAATCTGAAACCGTTTTATCGTCAAACGCCGCATGGCTCGTTTGATCTGCGCGACGCACCAATGCCGCGCTTCGATTTGCTCGACCCAAATAAATACAATCGCATCACCGTCCAGACCAGCCGCGGTTGTCCGCACAAATGCGAGTTCTGCGCGAGTTCAATTCTCCTCACGCCGCGCTACAAGTTGAAGCCGGTTGAAAAAGTCATCGCGGAAATTCACGAGATCAAAAAAATCTGGCCACGTCCGTTCATTGAGTTCGCCGATGACAATAGTTTCGTGAACGCGCGTCATTACAAAGAACTGCTGCGCGAATTGGAAAAAGAGAAACTGCGTTGGTTCACCGAGGCGGATTTGAATGTGGCCAACGACGACGAATTGCTCGGCCTGATGCGCGACTCCGGCTGCCAACAAGTTTTAATTGGACTGGAAAGCCCGCGCAAAATCAGTCTCGACGGCGTTGAACTAAATGGAAATTGGAAAGCGCGTCAGCAGGACAAATACAAAGCGGCGATTGCGAAAATCCAATCCTACGGCATCACCGTGAACGGCTGTTTTATTTTGGGTCTGGACGGTGATACTCCAGAAGTTTTCGAGCAGGTCCACACTTTCGTAAAAGATTCCTGCTTGTATGAAGTGCAAATCACTTTTCTCACTGCGTTTCCTGGAACGCCACTGTATCAACGTCTGAAACAAGAAGGCCGCATCATTCGCGACAAAGCCTGGGAACTCTGCACGCTCTTCGACATCAATATCCAACCGAAGAACATGAACGTCGCCGAATTGCAGAGCGGCTTCGTAAATCTCGCTCGCCAACTTTATTCCGCGGAAGAAACGACCGAGCGCCGTCGCGGATTCAAACACCGCTTAAAAACTTCTCCTAATTTCGGTCGCAAAATTCATCAGCAATCCCGGCGCGAAGTTCGGGAAGCAGTAGTCGCATAAAACTCCAACCCAAACAAAAATGAAAACATTCAACCATACACATCGGGTCACAATCCGCATCGCCAACGAGCGCGATCGCGAAATTATTTCCGTCCAGCGCCACGACATTTATGCGCGCGAATTGCGGCAACACGCAGCAAATGCAGATGGCAAATTGAGCGACGCGCTCGATGCGCTTAATATTTTCATTGTTGCTCTGCTCGACGATGAAATCGTGGGATTTGTTTCGGTGACTCCGCCCAATTCCGCCGGTTACTCCATCGACAAATATTTTCAGCGTGAAGAGTTTCCTGAACTGCTTACCGAGAAACTTTACGAAGTGCGATTGTTGACGGTGTTGAATCCACATCGCGGACGAGAACTCGCTTTTCTGCTGATGTACGCGGCGTTTCGCTGGGTGGAATCGCGCGGCGGAGAACGCTTTGTTGCCATTGGCCGTCGCGAAGTCGTGGACTTGTATTTGCGCGTTGGGCTGAAACCGCTCGGTCGCGAGATTCGTTCCGGCGCGGTGACTTACGATTTGCTCAGTGCATCAACGAAAGAGTTGCGGGCGCGAGTCAAAGATTATAGCGCATTGCTCAATCGGCTTGAGCGTGGCGTGAAATGGGAGCTTGAAATTCCATTTCACAAACCAGCGGCTTGCTTTCATGGCGGCGCATTTTTCGACGCCATCGGAGCAGACTTTGATGATCTCGAACGTCGCAATAAAACCATCAATGCTGATGTGCTCGACTCCTGGTTTCCTCCTTCGCCAAAGGTGATGGCGGCGCTGCAAGAGGATTTGCCGTGGCTGTTGCGAACTTCGCCGCCGACCAACTGCGCAGGACTGATTCGCGCTATCGCTTACTCGCGTGGAGTTGCGACTGAAAATATTTTGCCCGGCGCAGGATCGTCCGACCTGATTTTTCTTGCGCTGCGCCATTGGCTGAATGCGAAGTCGCGTGTGCTGATTCTTGATCCAACTTACGGCGAATATTCCCACGTGCTCGAAGAAGTGATTCGCTGCCGCGTGGATCGATTCGTCCTTTCGCGCGAGAACGATTACCAAATCGATCCTGAAAAATTGGAGAACTATTTTTCGCGCCACCACGATTTGATTGTTCTCGTCAATCCGAACAGCCCGACCGGCCAGCATTTGCCACGAGTGGAATTGGAAAGATTACTGCGAAAAGTTCCGGCGGCGACGCGCGTTTGGATTGACGAAACGTATGTCGAATATGCCGGTTCCGATCAGTCTCTGGAACGGTTTTCCGCCAGCAGCGAAAACGTTGTCGTGTGCAAATCGATGTCGAAAATTTACGCGCTGAGCGGCCTGCGTGCGGCGTATTTGTGCGGACCGAGTCAGTTCGTGGAGGAATTGAGCGCCATTACGCCGCCGTGGGCCGTGAGTTTGCCGGGACAAGTCGCCGCCGTGGCGGCGTTGCAAGATTCGGAATATTACGCAGAACGTTTCGCGCAAACGCACGAGTTGCGAAACGAACTCGCAGAACAGTTAGCTGGTTTTGAGAATTGGAAAATCATTCCCGGCATCGCGAACTTTTTGCTCTGCCATTTGCCCGGCGACGGCCCGAGCGCAGGCGAAATTGTGAAACGGTGTCGCGTGCATGGATTGTTTCTGCGCGATGCGGGCGCGATGGGACGAATCCTCGGCACGCACGCGCTGAGAATTGCGATCAAAGATTCTGAAACAAATCAGCGGATGTTGGAGATTTTGTCGCTGGTCTGGTCAGAGGCAACTTGCCAAACCGCGGCATCGCTCGCACCACTGAAAGCTGAGTGTTTAGCGGCAACAGTTTGAAATTGTTGCTCGCGGAGCTTGGCAAAATCTTTACGTTTGCCTGTAGGAAATGAAACGTTGCGTCAGTGCCATTTCAATCGGTTTGAATTTCGTTTTAATCGGCGTTCTACTTTTTTGCCTCAAACCTTCGAGCATTCCTGTGGCGCCAGAATCAAGATTGAAAATTGAATCCGCGTCCGCGCCAGCGGTGGTTCAAACCAACAACGTGATCGACGTGAGCAACGCGCCGCTTCCCGTCACAAAGTTTCATTGGCACGACATTGAATCGGAAGATTACCCGGCTTACATCGCCAACCTTCGCGCTGTCCGTTGTCCAGAGAAAACCATTTTCGGCATCCTGTTTGCCGACATCGAAAAACTTTTCGCCGAACGAAAAAAGAGATTGGAAAGCGAAAGAACATTCTGGCTCGCCGGCGACGATTTTGAGATGACGCGACTCGCCAGAGAAAAGAGGCTCTTTGATTTACTGGACGAAAAACGCGCGCTGATCAAAACGCTTTTGCACAGCGACCTCGATTGGGAAATAATGCAGTCCTGGTATGAGGAAAAATTGTTGGGACTTTTAGCCGGGTTTGTGCCGGACGCAGAAGCCGAGCGCGCCCTGTCCGTTGCCAAAAAGTTCGTCGATCGCATAGAAAAAGTGGATCAGAATTCGGGCGGCCTCTTGATTCCAGAAGATGCCGAAGAAAAGAATAAACGGTATGCGGAAATGAAATCCGTTTTGGGACTTGCCTCTGCGGATTTGGAAGAAGGCGAACTGCGAATGATTTGCCTGTTTGGTAATTTATTTTCTAACGACGCGACCAAAGAATCCAATCTCACCGGCCAGGAACTTCGTCAGATCACCCAGCTAAAACAGCGTTTCGACAACCCCTTGGAGCACGAACTCCTTAAATACGATGGAAACGATTCCGGTCCCGAAGAATTATCCAAACAAAAGTTTTTCGAGGAGGTTAAAAGTTTTTTAGGCGAAGTTCGTTTCCAAAGATTTTTACGCGCGCATGACCGTGGATTTGAACAACTTTGCAATCTGGCTGAAGAAAATGGATTGCGACCGCAAATCACCATGGCCCTTTTTGAAGTTCAATCGGCGGCAACGTTGGCAGCGCTGCAAATGCGCGAGGACACCGCGTTGCCCAGAAAGGAGCGGTGGCTCCAATTGCAAGCTATCGAGCAATCGACCCGCGAAGCCATTGAGCAAATGTTGGGAGAAAAAATGTTGGCTCGTTACTCGACCAACGTCGGGGATTGGCTCAAGGAACTTGGAAGACCGTGAAAAACCGAATCACAATAATCTCCGTCGCGTTGAACTTCGTTTGCGTCACCGCGATTTTGTTGGTGCTGCGAAAGCCCGCCGAAAAATTCACAGCACAACCCGCGAGCGGAGTTTCCCAAACGGCCATTACGCAAGTCGGCGCAACCGTGAAGCAAACCAATTTCGTGTCGTCGTCGGCACCTGCGCCCTTTGATTGGAGCCAGATTGAGTCGGATGATTTTTTGGTTTATGCGGAAAACCTTCGCGGCATTGGTTGTCCGGAAGAAACGGTCAACGATATTTTGACAGCGGAGATCAACGACTTATTTGTCCACCGAAGACAGGATTTATTTCGCCCGTTCCAAAGTCAGTTCTGGGATTTGATGGCGCAACACGACCTGGATGATTTGTTGCCGAAAGAAACGGAAAAAATATTGGACGCGCTCGACCAGGAAAAAGAAACACTGTTGAAGAAAGTCATTCGCGCGCCGCGTTCCGAACCAAAGAATTCTTCGGCAACAGAATACGAAGCGGTGTTGGGACCCAGTTTGGGATCGGAAAAAACCCAGCGGTTGCGGGATGCGGCCGATAAATTCAACAAACTGCGCCAAGAAATTCAGTCGAGCCCTTTGCCTGAAGCTGAGAAGCAAAAGAAAATGGCGGCCTTAAATGAACAATCGGTGGCCGCGCATCGAAGTGTTCTTTCACCGGAGGAGTTGGAGGAATTTGATTTGCGCAGGTCGCCGTTTGCCCAACAGCTTCAGAATTTATTTGGCTTTCCAGCGAGCGAAGCAGAGTTACGCGCGATGGCTCGTTTGACGATGAACGAGAAGCCCGTTCCGCCCGATAAAAAATCTCCCCGGTACGAAACCGAGTTGGCCGAACAGCTTTCGCAAAAAGCGAAAATTGATAAACAGATGATAGCGTTGTTGGGAGAAAATCGATTTGCGGAGTATGAGCGATCCAAGGATGAGAATTTTCGGAATCTGAATCGGCTGGGGCATCGATACGATTTGTCTCCGCAAACCATCGTCGATGTCTACGAACTGAACCGCTCGATTTTTAAGCAGGTGCGGGAATTTAAAAAATCAAACGTTGCCAGCGAGGAACGCGAGGCGGCATTGGAAACCATTCGGCAACAAACCGAACGAGCGATGATCGCCCATCTTGGTGTGCGTGCGGCGGAAACTTATCGGAGAAACTTCAATGACTGGAATGAAATCCCCGATCCATAAATAAAAATCCCATCCGGCATTTCTGCGGGGTGGGATTTCGTATCCGACAAAGAGCTTACGATTTTTTGTCTTCTTTTTTCGCGGCGCATTTGGCGCAAGTTTTGACTTCGCCTGCTTTTGCGGCTTTGGCGATGGCATCTTTGCAGCATTGATGATCGCCTACGCATTTCTCACAGGCTTTGCCCGCTTTGGCCTGGCTAGCGGCTTTCTTGCAGCATTCCCCAGCGAAGGCGGACTGAGCAAAGGCCAAGGTGGAAACGACGACGGCAACGGCAACATATCGGAATATTTTTTTCATGATTTTATGTGTTAGTTAAGAATTGAAGTGCGAAGCGATTGGACATCCCAGGGCACGAAAAGGCAAATGAAAAATCTTCGTGGAAAGACTGAAAACCTTATCAAGCTTGGCGGAGGCGTTTGCTTCATTAATCGCTTTGCGCGCTGATGCGATTGAGTGATATTTCCCGCCGACATGGCCGAAATTGTTTTAACCACACTCAACGCCAAATATATCCATGCGTCCTTTGGCCTGCGCTACTTGCTGGCCAATCTTGACGAACTTCGCGAGCGCGCTTG
>JBDSLX010000428.1:0-1921 GCA_039916145.1 Verrucomicrobiota bacterium
AGCGGCTCCGCGAACTTGGATTGCTAAAGGCGATTTGATTAAAAATTTGTTTCCATTAACTCCTGACATGTCTTCCAATTTTTTTTCAAAGAAAATAATTCAACTCGTTGCCAGTGGTGACTTGCGAATTTCCGCGAATCAAGTTTGTTGGCCGGCTCAGGCGGCAATGGAAAAAACCCTTGCCGCTGCATTGAATGCCGAAGGCTTCAAAGTCACGCGCGCACATCCTTTCAAAGCGAAAGAGAAACACGGATTCATCGCGAGTCAGCGCGAAGGAATGGAAGTTTTTCGGAATATTGACGCCGACGCACCGCTGATTGTTGCCGAAGCGGTGTGGCAATATTCACATCATGTTCTCGCCGGATTGACGACGCATCTCGGGCCAATTCTCACTATTGCAAACTGGAACGGCCAATGGCCCGGATTAGTTGGAATGTTAAATCTGAACGGTTCTCTCACCAAAGCCGGGGTCCGTTACTCAACTTTGTGGAGCGAAAATTTCACGGATGATTTTTTTCTGACAAAACTTCGGCAATGGTTGAAGTTTGGGAAAATTACTCATGATGTTTCGCACGTTCGTTCGCTCAACAAAATAAAACTTCCAGCCAAAGCCGCGAAGCTCGGTGAAAAACTTGCCGCTGAACTTATCCTCGAAAAAGCCATTCTCGGCGTGTTCGATGAAGGTTGCATGGGGATGTTTAACGCGATCATTCCCGACCAAGCCCTTCACGCTTGCGGAGTTTTCAAAGAACGATTGAGCCAATCGACATTATTTCACGAAACGATAGAGACGAGCAGCGCTGAGGCAGATGAAGTTTTCAACTGGTTGAAAAAACGCGGAATGAAATTTCATTTCGGCACGAAACACGCGACCGATCTCACGCGCGAACAAGTCCGGTTCCAGTGCAAAATGTATCTCGCGGCTGTGCGGCTTGCCGATGATTTTGGCTGCGACGCGATTGGCATCCAATATCAGCAAGGACTAAAAGATTTGTTGCCCGCGAGCGACCTCGTTGAAGGAATGTTGAACAATTCCAAACGTCCGCCGGTGCGTTCGCGCGACGGAAAACGAATTTTATTTCGCGGTCAGCCGCTGGTTCATTTCAACGAAGTAGATGAATGCGCCGGTCTCGATGGCTTGCTCACCTACCGCGTTCACCGCGCGCTGGGTCAACCCGTCGAGAACACGCTGCACGATATTCGTTGGGGTGAAATGTTTGGCGAAAATTTCGTTTGGACTTTTCTGATCAGCGGCGCTGCGCCTCCTGCGCATTTCATCGATGGCTGGCGCGGGGCGGAAGGTCATCGGCAACCGCCGATGTATTTTCCCAACGGCGGCTCTAGCTTGCGCGGCATTTCCAAACCAGGCGAAATTATTTGGTCGCGCATTTACGTCGAAAATGAATCTCTGCACATGGACATCGGTCGCGGCGGAGTCGTGTCGCTGCCGAAAGCAGAAACCGAACGCCGCTGGCAAAATACGACGCCGCAATGGCCGATTATGCACGCGGTTACCTATGGAGTGACCCGCGATCAACTCATGGCCAAACATCAGGCAAATCATATTCAAGTCGCTTATGCCAACGCCGCCAAAGCTGCCGATGAATGTTTTTTTGCCAAAGCCGCCTTTGCCCGCGCATTGGGAATGGGAGTGAATGTTTGTGGAACTTTGACTCCCTGACGAGCGCGGTCTTGAAGTTAAACCTGAACTGTTTGGCGAGAAAGATTGCTAGCGTTCCAATTTTAAAACAAAAATTTCATCAAGCATGAAACCAGACGTTGCTCCTGAATTTTCCGTTTCGTCTTGGGAAGAATCATCGTTGAAAATTGGGCGCAGCCAGTGGCTTGTGCTGGTCGCTGCATTTCTCGGTTGGATGTTCGACGGATTGGAGATGGGAATTTTTCCGTTGGTGGCGCGTCC
>JBDSLX010000429.1:0-6788 GCA_039916145.1 Verrucomicrobiota bacterium
CTTTCGGATTGGGAAAATCCAAGTCCGCTTGACCGCGTGATGGGACTTTGGCGGCCATTAGCGAAACGCGAAATTGCGGTGGCGCAAAATGCGTTTCATTCTGTTTCAAGTGAGCTTTTCAAAAGTGATTCAGAAAAAGTTTTGCTCGCGGCGGTTCGTTGCGCGCGAAAACTCAAGCTGAATGAAGCGGCATTATTCCCGATTTTCAAAACGTCGCCCTCTCCGGCGGTGCGTGTCGAAATTTTACAAACACTTGCTGAATTCAAATCTGATGCGCTGCCGAAAGCGGTCGAATTTGCGCTGGCTGACAGCAACCGCGATTTACGCCGCGAAGGAATTAAATCAGTGGCCTTGCTTGCACCGGAGCAAACGCCATTGCTCTTGGAAAAATTGCTCGCGACCGAAACCGATTTGCGCATCAACCAAACCGCCTTTGCCACGCTCGGCAAATTGACGAATGCCGCCGCCGCGGAAGTTTTGCATCGCCAGTTGGATTTGTTGCTCGCCGGGAAAATTGCACCTGAACTGCAACTCGATTTGTTGGACGCGGCGGAAAAGCATTCGGATTCGAGAATCGTTGAATCGTTAAAGCGTTACAAAGCCTCGTTGCCCCAGAACAATTCGCTCGCGGAATTTCTCGTCGCACTTGTCGGCGGAGATGCAGTTCGCGGCAAAAAGATTTTTCACGAACGGGAAGACGTGGCTTGCCTGCGGTGTCACGCGATCAAAGGCGTTGGTGGAAATGTGGGGCCGGACTTGAACGGAATTGCGACCAGGCAATCACGCGGCTATTTGCTGGAATCCATTCTTGAGCCGAACAAACAAATTGCGCCCGGTTTTGAAAATATTGTTGTGACCTTAAAAAACGGGACGGCTGCGGCTGGCCTCGTGAAAAGCGAGGACAAGAATGAGCTGGTTTTGAATTCGCCGGAAGATGGCATCGTGAGAATCAAGAAAGAGGAAATTGAAAAGCGGGAGCGCGGTTTGTCGTCGATGCCGGAAGGAATGACGAAAGTGCTGACCCAGTTTGAACTGCGCGATCTCATTGAGTTTTTGGCGAATTTAAAATAGATTTGGTCAAACAAGAATGGCTCAAGACAATCTTCATGGTAAATTTTTATCGACTGAACGGCCTGAAAAAGCCAATCTCAACTGAATCCATTTTATGAAAGCTCACCAAGCAAACGGGTCCGTTCCACCGGCCTTTACCCTGATTGAATTACTCGTGGTCATCGCCATCATCGCGATTCTCGCGGGGTTGCTTTTACCGGCGCTGGCCAAAGCCAAATCGAGCGCGATCAAAGCCCAATGCACCAGTAATCTGAAGCAATGGGGCGTCGCCATCACGATGTATGCGGGCGACAATCGGAATTTTTTTCCAGACAATTCCAAAGGACGTGATTTGAGTTGGATGTCCCAGGATTTAGATGCGTTTTACAAATCGTATTTGTATCCAAATCGACCCGGCACAACGCAACGAGAGCGGGCGAGAAATGATGTTCTGTATTGCCCGACGGATGATTGGCATCGTGGCGCTGAATCCGCCCTCACAACGGCCGATTTGATTGGATATTTTTCGATGCCTGCCCGCGACAATTCGGTCAGCACTTGGGATTACAATTCCGCTGGACTGGGCGAGTGGCATTTCCGAAAAAAGTTGGGAGAAAAATCCCGCAACGCCCCAATCATGTCAGACCGGGTTCAAGCGGTGGGAACCTGGAATGGAAATGCCAGCAGTCTGACGTGGAAATCGAGCATTGGAGGAATTTCATATTGGTCGGCCAGCCATCGCGACAAAGATGGTGTTCCTGAGGGAGCCAAATTTCTCTATGAAGATGGTCATGTGGACTGGCGAAAATTCAGACTGGCCAACACGCCTGCCAGCATTGATCTCGGTTCCAAAACCGGTGGTTGGTCATTATTCTACAAGCCAGCGAATATCCTCACTAACTTATAAAACCTCGACGCCAGAGCAGTGAGTCAGTTCACCAGAAAAGTTGCATCTGGAGATTCGAGCCGCAAAAATTCCGGCAACTTTTTGTGATCCAGTTTGAAGATGATGGTGTGGACGCCTTCGGATAATTCTGCGGAAAACGGACCGCTCACGCTCGCCGGCTTTCCATCGATCCACGCCACCACGCCGGGCACCTCGGAAATTTTGAAATGAATTTGCCCCGGCTTGGCCACTTGAAATTGCGTTCCGGCAAAAAGTCCGACGAGGCCAATGTATTTATCCACGTTTAACTTAGTTTTCATTTCCTCACGCCCCAGTCGGCCATCAACAAAGCTGAATGCCGAAACCCAATTGGTGCTGATTCCCTCAGCCATAATTTTTTGTTCGCCAAATTGTTCGACTTCATGGCTGCCCGGCAAAAGTTTCCAAACACGCGCCACGTTTCCCTTTGCAGCATCGTAAATTCCCGGCTTGCCGAGTTCGGACAGAAAACGAAACAAATCGATTTGCTCGGCGCTGCTTAAATTATCAATCAGGCCTGACGGCATGAGCGAACCGCCCATGCGCCGATTCTTCACGTTGTTTTTTGCAACGGAAAATTCTTTGTTGGCCACGTCTCGTAAAATGATTTCATCGTTATTTTCGCGCACCAAAATGCCGGAGAGTTCCTGGTCATCTTTTGTTTCCAGCATGATGGCGTGAAAACCTTCCTTGATTTTTTTGCTCGGATACAAAGTAGATTCGATCAGGTAATCGATTGGCGCGCTGGCACCGATGGAGGTCATGTCTGGCCCGACTTTTCCGCCTGCGCCACCGATAGAATGACAACTCACGCAACCAAGTTCAGTTCGCCGAAAGATTTTTTCGCCGCGCGCCGGATCGCCAGCGCTGCTAACTGAGGCAGCCAACTTTTGCATTTCTTCAGTGGTCAACATTTTCTCGGCGTCGTCGAGATTTGCGGCGCGCGTGAGTGCGAGAACAAGTTCCGGTTCACTGCGTCCACTTTCACGCGCCGCGCGCAGACCGGATTTCGCGACTGTTGCGGACAGTCCAGTCGCTGGCAGCGCGTGCGTCAAAGTTTCCGCTGCTCCTTTATTGTTCAAAAGCGCGCGCCATAAATTCAGAGCGTCTTCTTCCTTTGGCAAATCGGCTAAAACTGAAAGCGCGAGTGGCCCAGCTTTTTTCATATCCAGCGCGGCGAGAGATTGCACGGCCAGACGACGAACTTCGATGGAACGATTTTTCTCGGCCAACGGCGTCAAACCATCAATTACTCCTTGGCCGCCAATTTCGCGTAGTGATGTGAAGACTGCTTCACGTAGCGCAGAGGGGGTGTTTGCGGCACCAGCCATCTCAATTAATTTTGGAAAATTGTTTCCCAAATCTTTCCAGGTTCCAGCAAGACGAACGGCTTCGATGCGGATTTTTTCACTCGGATTTTCAAATAGTTGCCCGACATTTTCGAGTGGCGCGGACGGCTTCATTTGTCGCAAACGCGAAGCGTCGTTGAGCGCGATCAAGGCGCGTACTGTGGCCGGTTCATCAAAACCTTTTTTCAAAACTTGTTCGAACAGAAGCTGCAACTCTTTCGCGCCACCCGCACGGCCAATCAATTCGATCCACGCGCCTTGGCCATCGCGGGCAAGCGGTTTTGTTTTCAAAAGTCGGGTGATAATTGCGCTGGCCATTTTTGGTTCGATGGCTTGCAAGCCGAACTCCAGTTGTTTCTCGCGTCCGTCCGGTTTCCATTCGCCAGTTTCAATTGATTCAACCCACGGTTTGGCGAGGTCGTTAATGCTCAGCCAAACGGCGTAATCCAAAAATGGATCCATCGGTTTATTTAAAACGTTCAGAACGATTTCGGCGGAATTTGCAGTGGGAATTTTCGCGGCGGCGCGAACGGCTTCGAGGCGAACGCGCGGATGAACATCGTTGGCGAGTTGCGCCAAAACTCTTGGAACGTTCGGCAGACGGTTTGCCCACGCGCTGAAAACACGAACGGCGGCGGCGCGAACTCGACCATCGTTTGCTTTCAAACATTTTTCCAACAAGTTTGGTTCGACGATGTCAATGGCTTGATATGTCCAAAGCCCTTCAAGCAACGTGCCGCCAGCGTCTCGCTGGCGGTTCGGGTTGGCGGAATCTGCCAGCGAGACGCTGGCAGCACGTTCGGTCCATTTCGCCAAATCTTTTTCAATCTTTGCGCCGCGCTCGGTGAGAACGCGCCGGGCTTGTTCGCGATTGAAACGATTGGGCGAAAGAAGTTCGTCGAGCAAATCACTGTTCTTCGCTTTGACGAGTTTTGGTTTTTCGACGAGCGGGCGATCTTTCGCAACGACGCGCCAGATGCGGCCATGTTCGTGATCGCGCCGTGGGTCGCGAAAATCAACTTCGCCATGTTGGATAATTGGATTCGACCAATCGGCGATATAAAGTGCGCCATCGGGACCAAACTTTGCATCAATCGGGCGGAACGTGACATTCGTCGTTCGCAATAAATCCGGCATATCTTTCGTCACAAAACCAGCGCCTTGTTCCTCGATGGAAAAACGCACCACGCGATGCGCGCGAAAATCCGACGTGATCAAGTTGCCTTGCCAGTCGTCGGGAAATAGTTTGCTGGCGACAATTTCCAATCCGCAAAATTTTGGATAACTGCCGGGGCTGATTCCTTTCAACTCGCGTCGCATTTCGGCGTAGGTGAAATAAGTCGCGCCCCGAATCCCGAAGTTGATGCCCTGACCACCCGCGCCGTCGGTAACGAAGGATTGTCCGAATTGATCGAAATCATGTCCCCACGGATTGCAAAAGCCACGCAGAAAAACTTCCAGTTCCATTTTGGACGGACGCAGATTAAAAATTCCGCCGCTGTTCAATCGCACGACGCCGTGGGGAGTTTCGATGTGGCTGTGGATGTAAATGGATTGATCGAAATAAAGTTGGCCGTCATTTCCCCAGCGCAAGGTGTGCAGAATGTGATGCGTGTCTTCCGTGCCAAATCCAGAAAGCACAATTTTCTTTTGGTCCGCTTTGCCGTCGCCGTCCGTGTCCCTAAAATGGAGAAGTTGCGTTCCTTGTGCGACATAAACTCCGCCGTCGCCCGGCGCAACGCCGGTTGGAATCAACAACCCATCGGCGAACACGGTGGATTTGTCGGCGATGCCATCGCCGTTCGTATCTTCAACCACCAAAATGTGGTCGTCGGCTTTTTGGCCCGGCTCGATTTGCGGATAAACGGATGAACTCGCAATCCACAAGCGGCCTTGCGGGTCGAAGTTCATTTGAATGGGTTTCGCGAGCTGCGGATTTTCGGCAAACAAATTTACTTCAAAACCGGGAGCGACTTCGAAGTTGGGCAAAGTTTGGTTGCTTGTGGTTTTTTCAAATGACGCGGAAAGTTTGTCTAATCGTTTGAAAATTTTATCCAAAGATTTTTCTGAGAAAGCCTGCGAGCTTTTGCCACTCCTCAATTCAAAAATCTTTTCTTCCTGCTCTGCGACCAGTGGATCGAACATCGGAATCTCTTTGGCGTTCTGGCCTTGTTCGTATTTGCGGAAGCCAAAGAGATACGTTTCGTTTTGCGGACGCCAGCGGTTGAAGAACAGTTTGTTTTTTTCAACGATAGTCTGCCGCAGCGGTTCGGTTTTTTTCTCGTTCAAACGAATCGGTTTCCAGCCGAGATTTTTTTCAATCGCTTCGGCGAGCAAACTGTAACCGTGCGCGTTGAGATGAATACCATTGTCCGTGAGGGGCGCTTTTCGTTCGGGAATCCAGTCGAACAAGGAGACGAACGGAAAATCGCGTTCGCGCGCAATCTCAGCGATGGCGGTGCTGTAAAGCGCGAGTTGATTATTGTGTTCAGTGGGATCAGGAAGCGGCGCGGGAAGTTTCTCGTGACGAATCGGACTGAGCAAAATGAAACGGACGTTTTTGCTCTCGGAAATTCCCTGGATCGTATCAATCAACTTGTTCAAATCGCTTTTGAATTTCGCAATGCCTTCTTCGCCAGCAAATGAACTGGCCATTCCATAACCCAGAAAAACCACCGTTGGTTTTAGCGCGGCAATTTGTTCTTTGATTTGTTCAAAACCTTTTCCGGTTTGCGCAAAATCAAATCGCGCGCGGGATTCTCCGAACGGTGTGTCGGCGCTCCAGCCAAGATTGCGCACGATGAATTTTCGCTCGGAAAACCGGGTGTAAAGCCGTGTTTCCAGAAAGCCGAATTCCTGTTCGCGCTCGATCAAAGTGTCGCCGAGAAGAACCACGCGATCGCCGTCGAAGATTTCAAAAGGTTGCGCAGCCTTGACGGTTGAAACAAATAAAAAGCAGGCCACGAGTGATCTGAGTATTTTAGAAAATGAAGCGTTCAAGATTTGAAAATGAAACTGGGTTTGCGCTCTCCAATCAAGCCGGGATTATTTTGGCAATGTTCTGATTTGAATTTCGAGGAGCGCGGCTGTGTCGCAGACCAGCCGCAGCAGATCACAGCGTTGAAACAAATCTGATTTATTCCGATGGGACATTCCTGTCGAAGCGCTACTGCTGACCTGCGACACAGCCCCTCCAGTTGCTTGATTGAGCTTGTTGGATTCAAAGCGAGCGGTTAAAAGAAATGCTGATTCCACCAACTGAATTTTGATATCCAACCCAAATGAAAACACAGCAATCACTCCCAAGTTCGACGGATCATTCTACTTGTTTTCTTCCAGCAAGAGTTGGCAAAAGATTGCTTGCGCTTGCTTTCGCGATTTTTCTCGCAGCGAATGCCCGTGCCAATTTTCATTTGTGGGATGTCGCGGAAATTTATTCGAATGAAGACGGATCGGTTCAATTC
>JBDSLX010000430.1:0-2804 GCA_039916145.1 Verrucomicrobiota bacterium
TGCTTGCGCGACACCCAAAGCCGGTTGCAAACCGGCGCTCCGCCTGATTCTTCTCTACCGATTCGGCTGCGGCGTGTAGCGGAGATACGGTTTCACTTTTCGCATTCCCTTGGGAAACAATTTCGCCGCGTCTTCGTCTTTCACAGCGGGAGTGATAATGCAGTCCTGTCCATCTTCCCAATTCGCCGGAGTCGCGACCTTATGTTTCGCGGTCAACTGCAACGAATCAATCACGCGCAATAATTCAAAAAAATTTCTTCCCGTCGAAGCGGGATACGTCAGAGTCAATTTGATTTTTTTATCCGGGCCAATGATGAAAACCGAACGCACTGTAAAAGTATCATCCGCGTTCGGATGAATCATATCGTAAGCCGTCGCGACTTTTCGATCCGGGTCAGCGATGATCGGAAAATTCATCCGCGTATTTTGCGTTTCGTTGATGTCGCAAATCCATCCATGATGCGACTCAATCGGATCGACACTGATCGCCAGGACTTTAACTCCGCGTTTGTCGAATTCCGTTTTCATTTTTGCCACCGCGCCGAGTTCCGTCGTGCAAACCGGCGTATAATCTTTCGGGTGCGAAAATAAAATGCCCCAGCCGTTGCCGAGCCATTGATGAAAATCAATCGTGCCTTCCGTCGTTACCGCCGTGAAATTGGGCGCTTCATCGCCTAAACGTAATGCCATAAAATATTTTGGTTTCGGTTAAGTTCTTTGGGCAACTTCGCCCAAGGGACGCGAAGAATACAAACGGCTCGATTATTTTGACAACTTGAAAGAAATAGGAATTTCCACCGAGGAAACGATGGGTCGCTTGTCGATTTTCGCCGGTTCAAATTGCCAACGGCGCACCGCTTCGACTGCCGCATAGTCCAGCAACGAAAAACCACTGCCTTGTTTGACTTCGATTTTCATCGGCGCTCCGTTCGTATTCACCGTGATAATGAGAATTACGACTCCTTCCTGTTTTTTGCGTCGAGCTTGCGAAGGATAAACCGGCTCGCGATTCTCGCGATAAAGCGGCGCGGCATTTACGACCACCGGCGCGAAGGGTGAAACCGACGGCGAAAAGCTTTCTGGAATTTCAATGTTGGGTTGAGGCGTTGGAATGTCTGAGCTTTTTGACGGAACCGTTGTGCTAGGCAAAGCCTCGGCGACCGCCAATTTCATTGGAGTAATTATTTCTTCCACCTTGCTGATCTCTGGTTTCGGCTCAATCACCGCTGGTTTTGTTTCTCGAAAAAATTCCGGTTGAGATATGGATACAGGAGTCGGCTTGCTTGGTTTGGCCACCGGCTCTTCAAAAAGTTCCAGCGTTAAGTGAACGTCGCCTTTTCCAAGCTTAGGTCCATCCCCCGCATAATGAAAAGCGAGCGGGATGGCCGCGCAATGCACCGCAACAGAAATTAAAAAAGCTGTTTTCCAGTTCGCTGAAACCACGCCAGGAAATTAGATGAGCGGCGCGGATAAAGCCAATCCCCAATAGCGCGGGTAGTGTCCCAATTCGCGGAGCGCGGCGTTTACGCCGCTTGTATCTTCCAAATAGTCCTGCATGGTTGAATTAAGAAAGACAGCCAAACTGGAGTCGCCATCCCGGTTGCAACCGGGATGGTGCGTGCTGGATAACGCCCGGTTTCACCAGTCGCCGACCACGGCGGCGCTGGTCGCCGCTGCGGGTTGCCAACTGCTGTTCCTCCCGGCCTACTCGCCGACCTCAATCCCGTCGAACACGTTTGGGCCAGCTTCAAAACCCGCCTGCGCAAGGACCTTCCCTCCTCCGCCGACCCCTTTCTTTTTATCGCCAAAATGTCTCAATGTTATTATTAATTACTATATAGCGGCGTGAAGCGGACTAAAAGCGGCGCTCCCTTTTTCAAATCAGAACTCTCCTCCGTGCGAAGATTTGCTCCGATTATTTTTCACGGGCATTGATTTCGCAACGGCCTTGGAAATATTCTGCGCTGATGCCAGACAATATCGCAAACCGGGTTTCACACCAACATGGCGTCCCTGATTCCATCACGGCGACGCTGGATTATTCTGGCTCTCATCTTTGGCGCGATGGCGCTGAATTATTTTGATCGGCAAGGTCATTGGAAATGTCGGCGCGGGACAAATGTTCGCGGTGATGGCAATTCTTCATCCGCTTGCGGCAGTTGTGTTATGGACAATGGTGCGGCCTGAAAAACCATCGAACAAACTGGCTTCACCTTTGAATCCGCAACCTGTGTAATAAAAAAATGAAACGAAGAAACTTTCTCAAACAACTTGGACTCGCGACTACTTTGCCGTTGTTAGGAAGCGCCGCACTTGCGAACGCCGCTGAAACTCCTACAAAAGCAAATGGCGGCTCGCACAAAATTCTTTCCTGCAATGTTCGCGTGGACGTGTCCGCCGATGCCAAGACTGGTGACAGTTGGGCGCAGCGAAAAGAAATGTGCGCCGATATTATCAAATCGCAAAAGGCCGACCTCATCGGATTGCAGGAAGCCCAGGAAACGCATGTCAAAGATTTGAAAAGCCACATGCCCGAATACGACAGCTACGCGCTCTCGCATGGGACTGCCGATTTCCATCCTGTTGATGCGATTTTATTTTCGCGCGCGCGCTACGAATTGATTTCCTGCGGCGGCTTTTATCTCTCAGAAACACCGCACATCATCGGCACGAAATCATGGGACTCCGCACTTCCGCGGCTCGTCAACTGGGTTCATCTGAAGGAGCGCAGTACAGGAAAAGAATTTCGCTATTGGAACACGCACCTCGATCACAAAGGCCAACAAGCGCGCGAACACGGCGCA
>JBDSLX010000431.1:0-2857 GCA_039916145.1 Verrucomicrobiota bacterium
TTTCCGAAATTGCTGCGCGATGTCGGTTACGAAACGGCTTACGTCGGCAAATTGCACATGGGCAACGACGATTCGCCGCGACCGGGATTTGATCGCTGGGTCAGTTTCAAAGGGCAGGGTGCTTATCAGGACCCGATGATTAATTTCGATGGCAAAGCCGAGAAAGTTCCCGGTTACATGACCGACATTCTCAACAGTAATGCCGTCGCTTTTGTGAACCAGAAACACACGAAGCCTTTCGTGCTTCATCTCGCCCACAAAGCGGTGCATGGGCCGTTTACGCCAGCCGAGCGTCACAAGGATTTATATGCGGACGCAAAAGTTTCTCCGCCGCCAAGCGTTCGGGATTCGTTGGAGGGCAAGCCCGCTTTAACGCGAGAGGTTGAGACGGTGCCAACGCGGAAAAAACAGAGCAAAGCCGTGGCGCAGTCGAATTTTAAAGCCGAGAAAAAGTTTCCACCGGGCACGATGCTGCAACAACTGCGCGCGCTCGCCGCGATTGACGAAGGTGTCGGTCTGATTTTCACCGCGCTCGAAAAAACGAAACAACTCGACAACACCATTTTTATTTTCAGCAGCGACAACGGATATTTCTGGAGCGAACACGGATTGGGCGACAAACGCTGGGCATATGAAGAATCGATTCGCGATCCGTTACTCGTGCGCTATCCGAAGCTTGTTAAAGCCGGAATGATAATTGAGCCGATGGTTTTGAACATTGATCTCGCGCCGACGCTGTTGGAATTGGGCGGAGCGACGATCCCGAAAGAGGTGCAAGGCCAATCCTTTTTGCCGCTGCTCAAAGGCGAACGCACGAACTGGCGCGAGTCAGCGCTCTTCGAATATTTTAAGGAGAACAATAATTCCCGCACCCCGACGTGGCAGGCTGTGCGCACCGACCGCTGGAAATACATTCAATACAAAGACCTGCCCGGCATGGACGAACTTTACGATTTAAAAAAAGACCCGTTCGAAATGAAAAATCTGGTCAATGAGTCTTCTGCGCAAAAGCAATTGAAAGAATTGCAAATGGAATTGGGAAAACTGACGAAGCAGTATTGAGCGTTCCGGGAACTTGCTGTTTGCGATTTGATTCCCGTTGTCTTACGATTCCCGGCATGAGTAAGACATTGACGATTCGACTGGCGGATGAAGAATTAGACTGGCTGGAGGAACAGGAGAAAAAAACGCATCGCTCCAAAGGAACGATTGTGAAACAGCTTTTGCGCACGGCCAAATCCGGTGCCAAAAAAGAGAATCCCTTGAGCCAGTTTTGCGGTGACCTGGTATTGCCCAAAAATGCTTCGCGTAAAAAAGGGTTTACGCCTTGAACGCGATTGCCGACACCGGTTGGATTGTAGCATTGCGTAATCGGCGTGATGCGCATCACGAATGGGCAAAAGCCATTGCTGCTGGATTAACTTTGCCCGTATTGGTTTGTGAAGCGGTGCTGGCGGAAGCGGCTTTTCATCTGGGCAGCACCGGGGAAGTTTTGAAAATGTTGCGGAGCGGAGCGCTCAAACTTTCTTTTCGTTTGGAGGAACATCAAGAGCGCATTTCCGAACTCGGCACGGCCTACGCGGACCGAAAGCCGGATTTGGCGGACCTGTGCGTGATCCGCATGAGCGAACTTTTTAAACGTAACTCCGTGTTGACGGTTGACCGCGATGATTTTGAAATTTACCGCCGATTTCGTGACGAGCGGATTCCTTTTTTAGCCCCGTTGCACAAATGATTTTAGCAGTTTGAACACTTGCTTTGTTCGCGTGTCAATTAAATTGGAATTCACCTTATGAAAAAATATTTGAGCCGACTGGTCTTTGGTGTCTTGGGTCTCGTTGTTGCTTTCGTGACTTACGGAATTTGGCAGCACCACCGAGTGATAAAGCGGCAATCCGTCAAGTTGTCTCCAGCGATTTTTTTAGCAACAACGCCGGAGCCAAAAACATTTGAGTGGCGACAACCATTGCTCCATCCAACTTTCCCACCCAAATTGCTTAAGGGAGAAAAAGAGTTTGTTCTTCGGTGAGCGACGCAATCACGTCTCCGAGTTATACATCGCAAATCTGCACGCCTTGCTTTAACGAAGCGATTTTGTCTTCGCGTTTGGGAACGAATTCCTGTGCGACGAATCCTTTGAAGCCGGTTTCAACAATCGCTTTCATCACGGCGGGATAATTGATCTCTTGCGTGTCATCGATTTCCGCGCGACCGGGAACGCCGCCGGTGTGATAGTGGCCGAACGATTCGTAATTCTTTTTGATCGTCGCAATCAAATCGCCTTCCATGATTTGCATGTGATAAATGTCGTAGAGCAATTTGAACCGCTCCGAGCCGACGCGCTTGACGAGTTCCACGCCCCACTTCGAGTTATCGCACATGTAATCTTTGTGATTCACTCGGCTGTTCAGCAGTTCCATGCAGACAGATATTTTGTGTTTCTCGGCCAGCGGCATGATGCGTTTCAATCCAATGGCGCAATTTTCCAAACCTTGCGCGTCATCCATGCCAGCGCGATTTCCGGAAAAGCAAATCGCATTCGGCGCGCCTTCTTTAGCCGATGCGGGAATAGTCTCTTCAAAAAACTGAACAATCTTGTCGTGGTTTTCGATGCGATTCAGTCCGCTGCTAATCATTCCGGGAACACCAGTGACCATCGCGCAAGTGAGGTTGTATTTTTTCAACGTCGGAAAATCTTTTACTTCGAGCAGTTCGATGGATTGCAACCCCATTTCTTTTCCCGCTTTGCACAGATCTTCGAGTTCGATTTTCGGATAGCACCATTTGCAGACCGAATGGTTGACGCGTCCTTTGAGTCCCGCCCCGAGAGATTTTTCAGCGGCATTTAATCGAAAGG
>JBDSLX010000432.1:0-1800 GCA_039916145.1 Verrucomicrobiota bacterium
ACTCCTCAGCATCTACGTTCTGAGCAGTTTCAGGTTGCTCTGGACTTTCGCTGGGCGGCGAGACGTGAGAACATCAAAGTTAAAAATCTATGATTAACTGGCCAATGATGGAAAGCATCCTGAGCGAATTGGAGAACCCCAACTTGTTCTCTGAGGAAAGAGAAGCGCTCCAGGTCATGGCGGCGCTCCTGACGGAGAAATGGGAAAAAGAGAACGATGAAATGGTAGCCGAGGCGCAGGCCGCCTAATCCTGACGGGGTTGTTCCGCGCGGCAAGCAGGGTTGATTTCCTGGGCAAGAATTGCGCGTGTCCGTTGCACTTTTTATACATTGACCGGGTCCGCTTTTTTCAAAAACTGCGCGGCGAAAATTCCGGTAAAAAATAAAACCACGGCGCAAATCAAATAGGGCAGCGCGGGATGTTTGCCAAAAAGGACGGTGGCAAAAATCGGACCGATGATCCGGGCCAATGCGCCGACGCCTTGCGCCACGCCGAGGGTGGTGCCTTGTTCGGTGCGCAAGGTCAGATTAGAAATCATTCCGAAAACGGGCGGGCGCGTCAGACTGGAACCAATGGCGAAAACTCCCAATCCAACCAGGAGCATTGACCAGGTTTTGAGATACGGCATCGTTCCAATTCCAATCGCGGCCAGAACCAAACTTACGGCGATCAATTTGGGTTCGCCCATTTTCTTGACGAGGCGTCCGGTGAGTCCGCCTTGCACGAGGGCGCCAAGCACGCCGCAATAGGCGATGAGCAGCGCGATGGTGGAAGCGTTTTTTCCGTTGGTTAAATCGAGGTTGAAAAGTTTGCCGACGAGGAAGCCGATGGTCGTTTCAAAACAGGTGAAGGCGAAGGTTGCGAGAAAAAATATCGCGATCAACAAACGAAGTCCGGGATGTTGCATGGTGTGGATGAATTGTGCGACGCGCGGGCGTTGAGCGACGTGTTCGGAACTGGGCTTCCAACTTTCGGGCAACATCGCAAGAGCCAAAATAAAGTTCAACGCGCAGAGGCCAGCCGCAGTCCAGCCTGGTCCGGTCAGTCCGAAAAAATGGATGCTCACCGCCGCGAGCACGGGGCCGAAAATAAAACCAAGGCCAAACGCCATGCCAATGAGTCCCATACGCGCGGAACGTTTTTCCGGCGGCGTGATGTCGGCAATGTAGGCCTGCGCCACGGTGATGTTCGCGCCGCAAATTCCCGCGAACAATCGCGACGCGAGAATCAGCCAAAGCGCTTTTTGATCAGTCATGCCCGAACCGATGGCGAAAAGAACGTAGGAACCCACTGCGCAAGCGGTGCTGCCCAGCAGCACCGGACGCCGTCCAATTTTATCCGAAAGCCGTCCCCAGATCGGCGCAAAAATAAATTGCATCAGCGAATACGACGCCATGATTGCACCGATGACGAAATCGGATGCGCCAAAGTTTTTGCTGAAGATTGGGAGCAACGGCAGAATTAAACCGAAGCCGATGAGGTCGATGAAGACCGTCAGGAAAATTATAAGGATGGAAGGCTTTTTCATTTTTTAAACGAGCGGATGTTGTAGTCGCCGCCGGAATGTTGCGCCAGATAATTTAAGTTTCCGTAGCCGTTCCAACGTGCTGCCACGCGTCCCGCTGGCAGGGGGAACGGGGAGGAATTTTTAAAACTGCCAGCGGGACGAATGGCAGCACGTTCCGAGAGGCGACGACATGAAAACTATTTCTGCGCATCTGGTTTTGCATCCGCTGACCGTTGAATAAACACATCGACTTGTTGACCGACGTAAAGCGGCGTTTTCGGCCGGTCGAGTTC
>JBDSLX010000433.1:0-2138 GCA_039916145.1 Verrucomicrobiota bacterium
GAAGAATTGGCGCGAATGAAAAATCTTGTTCGCGTCGCAATGGAAGAAGGCGCGCTTGGCCTCGGGACTTCGCTGATTTACGCGCCCGCATTTTATGCGAAGACAGACGAATTGATCGAACTCGCCAAAGTTGCCGGACAACTCGGCGGAATTTACACGTCACATTTGCGCAGCGAAGGAAATCGTTTTCTTGAAGCACTCGATGAACTCATCACGATTTCGCGCGAAGCAAAAATTCCCGCCGAAGTTTATCATTTAAAAGCCGCTGGCCAACCGAACTGGCCCAAGCTCGACGCCGCGATTTCGAAAATCGAAAAAGCGCGCCGCGATGGTCTGCACATCACCGCCGATATGTATAACTACACCGCCGGCGCAACCGGACTCGATGCCGCGATGCCGCCGTGGGTTCAGGAAGGCGGATTGAAACCCTGGATTTCACGCCTGAAAGATCCGACGATTCGCGAACGAGTAAAGCGCGAAATGGACACAGTGTCCGATGATTGGGAAAACTTCTTTCTCGCCGCAGGTTCGCCGGAAAAAATTTTGTTGATCGGATTCAAAAGTGAAAAACTAAAACCGCTCACTGGAAAAACTTTGGCAGAAGCTGCAAAAATGCGCGGGACATCTCCTGAAGAAACCGCAATGGATTTGGTCATCGAAGATGAGAGCCGCATCGGAACAGTTTATTTTTTGATGTCGGAAGAAAACGTTCGCAAACAATTGAAACTTCCGTGGGTCAGTTTTTGTTCCGATGCATCCTCACTCGCGCCGGAGGGAGCGTTTTTAAAATCAAATCCGCATCCCCGAGCGTATGGAAATTTTTCGCGCTTGCTCGGCAAATATGTTCGCGATGAAAAAATTATTCCGCTCGAAGAAGCCGTGCGCCGCCTAACGTCGTTACCTGCGGAAAATCTGAAATTGCAAAAGCGCGGTTCGCTGAAGGCTGGAAATTTCGCCGACATCGTAATTTTTGATCCCTCGAAAATTCAGGACAACGCCACGTTTGAAAAACCGCATCAATATTCCACCGGCGTTCAGCACGTATTTGTGAATGGCGTTCAAGTGTTGAAGGATGGGGAACACACCGACGCAAAACCTGGACGAGTGGTTCGCGGTCCCGGTTGGAAGAAATAGAAATGGCTTTTGGTGGGTGGAACAGGCCTCCGGCCTGTTGAATTTGGCGTCTCGCCAAATTCCGTGAAGGAGCGAACATCTTCGATAAATCAACGCAAAACCGCTGGCGCAATTCTTGGCAATTTTCTTTTACACCATACTTGGATTCAAGTTATCCCTCGACGGATTTCGGCGGGACGCCGAAATCAACAGGCGAGACGCCTGTTCCACTTTCATGAAATTTATGGCGCATTTATGCGAACACGCATGAAACGCTGCGGAGCGGAATCAACCGATACGTTATCTCGCACGACGATCGTTTCGATGTTTGTTCCGATGCGGCTGACTTCCGTCGTGTTCGTCGTGGCGGACGCAATATTCGTGGCAAAGTAAGTTGAACCCGCGAGCCAGTTGCTCAAGTCATCGGAGACTTCAACAGTGTGCGTCAGATTCGTTGCGGCGAGTTGGCGTTTGAAAGTCAGTGCGAGGAAATTGCTGTTCCCATTGGTCTGCATTTCAACCAACGGAATATTTTGTGTTTTCCAATAGCGCAACAAATCGCGCAAAGCCATCGGCGGATTAGTTGGAAAATTTTGGTTCGCTTGGTCTTTGGAATTAAGGCCGTGACACGAAGTGCAGGTGCGAATTTCTCCCGGCTGAAAAGTCACCCAATAACGTTCCTTCACCACGCTTGCACCGTTGGTGTCCGTGAGATGCCACGTCATCGCGCGGCGCGCTGGAACGAATGCAGCGAGCGAACCGTCGTCTCCAATTTTGATGCTGCCGACAGGTGCGTTTGTAGTCGGCAAATTATCAACGACCGGCTCGTGCATCGGTTGCGCCAAGACGCGGCGACCCGGAATTGGCGAGCTGCCACCGTAAGTCAGCCCTCGAATTTGATCCGCCTGAAGCAATTGCAAATAACCAATGTCATAAATTTTTCCAGACGTGTTCGTTGTTTTTGTTGTGCTGGTCGGCCAAGCCACTTTCAAATTGTAAGGTTGCTGTTTATCAGCGCGGTCGCG
>JBDSLX010000434.1:0-5188 GCA_039916145.1 Verrucomicrobiota bacterium
TGAAATCAAGCGGCCATCGGCGCTTTGAATTCGGCGAACACAATCACGCCAGCGCCAGTCTGCAACAAACTTTGCACCTGCACCTGCACTTGTTGCCCGATCAAATTTTGCGCCTGATTGACAACGACCATCGTGCCGTCGTTGAGATAGCCGACACCCTGGCCTTTGTCTTTTCCTTCACGAACAATGCGAAGGCTAAAAGATTCTCCCGGCAAAATCACCGGTTTCAATACATTCGCGAGATCATTCAAATTCAAGTACTGGACCGATTGAAGTTCCGCGACCTTTCCCAGATTAAAATCGTTGGTGTATAATTTTGCGTTGAGCGCGCGCGCCAGTTTCACCAGCTTGGCGTCCACTTCCTTTTCTTCGGGAAAATCGCCTTCGTGTATTTTGACTTCGATGCGGGTGTTTTGTTGGATGCGCGAAAGCACTTCCAGCCCGCGCCGTCCACGCGAGCGGCGAATTGGGTCATTGGAATCAGCGACGTATTGGAGTTCTCGTAAAACAAAGCGCGGCACAATGACGAGTCCCTCGACAAAATTGGCGTCAATTAAATCCGCAATGCGACCGTCGATAATCACACTGGTATCCAACAGAATTAAATTGTCCGGTTTATTTTGGGAGGCGAAGCGGACGTAGGGAATGATGAGCGAAAAATCTTCTTTGTTGCTGCGCATGGCCAACACCATCCCGATGTAGCCGAAACTGACGAACAATCCCAGCCGGATGAGCCAGCGCGTGTTATCTTCGGCGAAACTGAACAGATTGGAATGATCGATCATCAACGCAATTAGAAATCCAAGGAACAAACCAAACGTGGTGGCGGAAAAGGCGCGCAGGGAAAATCCTTTGAGCATCTCATCGATCGCGATGAGCAAGCCGCCCAGGCCGAAACCAATCGCCACTCCGTAAAACCGGCCTTCAATCAATTCCGGCTTCTGCCAACTCACCGCGTAACCGGCAAGGGTGCAAAGGAACAGAAATAGAATTCTGAAAAACCACAGCGACATATTTTACCGATTTTCCTCCGATTTTTTTGGCGGCTTCGATTTCCACAGCATTGACCAGATGCCGCGGTTGTTCAAGTTGCTGCTGAAGAGGCTGAAATTTGCCGAGGCGGAATGGAGATTGGTCATCACGGAACTGATTTGAGTTTTCATTTGTTCATCGCGCAACAACGCGCCGACCGGGCCGTTGGTGGCCTTCACATCTTCGAGCAATTCGTTCACGGTGGCCGAAGCATTTTTTAAACTTTTTACTGCGGCGGCAATATCATTTTGGTTGGTGGCCAGCATGGATTTCAGATCAGCGGAAAAATCGTAAAGATTACTGACCGATGCGCTGATGACGGGGCTATTCGATGCGATCAGAAGATCAATTTTGCCGAGCGTTTGGTTTGCATTGCCGGAAATTGACTGAAGATTGCTGATCGCGCGCGAGAAACTGGTCAGCGTCGCGTCATTCAAAACGGTCTTGTTTATGTTGGAAACGGCGTGGTCCAAAGTTTTCATGGTGGTCTGCGCTTGTTGGAGCAGCCCGGCGGTCGAGCGCATCGCTTCCTGCAAATTGAGGGGGGGCTGGCAGATGACGGCTTCATTATTGGTCAGATATTGCCCGCTGTTTGTCGCCGAAATAATGGCGACATATTGATCGCCCAGAAATCCCATCGCATCGATCAGGAATGTCGCCTGCTTATCAATTTTAAATTGGCCATCGATTTCCAGCCGAATGACGACCGAGCCATTGGTCGAAAGAATGGAATCGACCACAATTCCCACTTTAACGCCTGACATCAAGACGGCAGCTTTCGGCTTGATTCCTCCCACATTGTCTGCGAGTAAACGCAGTTTGTAAGTCCGCTGAAAAAGAGACATGCCTTTGCTGAAGTTAAGCATCAGCGCTGCCAGCAAGACGAGTCCGATAAACACGAAGGCCCCCACTTTCCGTTCTATTTTTGGCTGAGACATAATTAAAAATTGTGTTCTTTTGGATCTGAAATCCCATTGACGAATCGATAAACAATCGGGTCTTTCGACTGGAAAATTTGCTCCGGCGTTCCGCTGGCGTAAATTTTTCCTTCGTGCAACATCAAAATTCTTTGGGCCACTCGTTTGGCGCTGCGCATGTCGTGCGTGACCACAATCGACGTTACTTTCAAGCGTTCCACCACGCGGAGCATTAACTGATCGATGCTGTCCGCCACAATTGGATCCAGACCGGTCGTCGGCTCATCATACAAGAGAATTTCCG
This sequence comes from Verrucomicrobiota bacterium, assembly GCA_039916145.1. Lineage (GTDB taxonomy): Bacteria > Verrucomicrobiota > Verrucomicrobiia > Limisphaerales > CANJXF01 > CANJXF01. The sequence goes on from JBDSLX010000434.1 coordinate 2,254, forward strand.
GCCGATAAACGATGGCGCGCGCCAAGCCCACCCGTTTGCGCATCCCGCCGGAAAGTTCCGCCGGTTTTTTTTCCTGAGTGCCACTGAGATCAACCATCTCCAAAACCTCAGCCACGCGTTCCTGGATTTGCGGCTCCGTCATTTTTTTTTCGCGCCGGAGCACAAAGCCAACATTTTCTTCGACGGTCATGGAATCGAACAGCGCCGCGCTTTGAAATAACATTCCGAATCTGCGCCGCACATTAATTAACTCACGTTCGTCTTTGCGTGCGATGGGTTCTCCATTGATCAGCACGTCTCCCTCATCGGGTGTGAGCAAGCCGATCAAATGCTTGAGTAAAATACTTTTCCCGCCGCCGCTCGCGCCGATGATGACGACTGACTCACCCTTTTCAATGGCGAAGCTCACGCCATTGAGCACGCGATGCGACCCAAAACTTTTTTTCAAATCGCGCGCTTCAATCATTGCGGCTGGAGCAACCGGTTCAAGACGAGCGTCAAAAAGAAATTGCTGATCAAAATGGTGATGGAAGAATAAACCACCGCTTCCGTGGTCGCGCGGCCCACTCCTTCGGCGCCTTGCGGACAACTCAGTCCTTTGTAGCAGCCGATCACGGCGATGATCGCGCCGAAAATAAATGTTTTGATGTAGCCCGTCAGCATGTCCTCAGGTCCGGTGTAACGAAGCATGTTGTGCCACAAATAAGCGGCATCGATTCCCAGAAGATAGACGCCCACCAAATACGCTGCGCCAATACCGACCGCAATGGCTTCGCCGGTCAAGAGCGGCATCGCAATCACGGTGGCCGAAACGCGCGGCAACACCAGATAATCCACCGGATGCGCCGCCAAAGTCCGCAACGCATCGATCTGTTCGGTAACACGCATCGTGCCGAGTTCCGCAGCGATGGCCGCGCCGACACGGCCCGCCACCATCAACGCCGTAAGGACCGGACCGAGTTCGCTGGCCATCGAAACGCTCACCACCGCGAGCGTGGCCGTGTCCATCTTGACTTTGTGAAATTGAAAATAAGTTTGCGCGCACAACACCATGCCGGTGAACCCGCCGGTGATGAGGACGACCGACTGTGATTTCACGCCCACAAAATAAATCTGATAAATCAAATCGCGCCACGGAACTTTCCAATGAAAAAATGAAACGAAAATTTCCCGGCAGAGCAGGGCGAGACGGCCCAGCCCGATGATCCAATCCTCAATCCAATTCCTGACAAAAGTTGTCATAACGACGGCGAAACCTAGCAAAGCAAAAGTGTGTTGACCAGCGGCAAAGAATTTTTCATGCTTTTCCGCCGAGCGCAATTTCGATGACCTCCTGCACGTCGGCCACATTCAATCCGTAGCGCGCCATCGCCGCGCGTTTCGGCGTGATGCTCATCAGCGGCAAGTCCGTCGTCTGTTCCAGTTTCACATCCTACGCGCCGGAAATCGTTTTCAACTCCGTCTCAATCTGTTTGCCGTATTGCTGCAGGACTTCCATGTCCTCGCCGAAAATTTTCCCACATCGCTGCGCACGCCGGCGTTCAGTTCGTTGAAACGCATTTCGCCTGTAATCCTGTTTGTTTCCATGGAGATTACTTCAACTACGTCAATCTTCTGATGAGCAAGAATCGAATCGAGCCTTGCTCGGTCGCGCCTGACTCGCGCACTCCAGAGACCATTCCAAAACGCAAAAAAGGTAAATAGTCCAACAATTACAGCGACCAAAGAACCGATGATTAACAGTCCTTTGAATACCGAGCGGTCGCTCTTCGAGTTTTTGTAACAGATGGCCTGTAGGAATTTCTTCATGATCCTGGTCTGCGGCTACCCTAAATCCCTTGTGCATTTTCCGACCAGCTTTTTCCTTTCTCCCCATTCAGAAGTGGTCTCGCGACGGGCGCGAAGGGGGAAAAAGGAAGTTGTCCGCGAATCACGCGAATCTTCGCTAATGTTTTTTCCATTCGCGCCGATTCGCGTGATTCGCGGACTTCCTTTAATGCGAAAGCATCCCCGTCCACGTGGCGAGGGCGATGGGGATAAGCGCCCAGCCAAGCACGGTGTGGATGCGACGCCAGACGTGGGTCATGACGTATTCCTCCTTCGGTTTCCAAATCTCAGCATCGTGCAGTTTGATGATGGGCAGGTAAACATCCACGCTATACCAGAACGGGCTGTATTTGCGCGCGCTGTATTCGGACTTTTGCGGCTCCATGCGATTGGGTCGAAACATCACGCAACCAAATCCGATGACCGCCACGCTCCAGAAGATGGCGCGCTCCGGACTTCGACCGTATCCGACAAATTGTTCGAGGAAAAAACTCCACGCCCAGGACGGGCCGCTCAAAACTTCTTCGCGTTCACGTTTCTTTTGCGCGCGGAAAAAAGTGTTCGCCTGTCGCGGATAGCCAAGCTTGCGATAATAATCGTCGAGGCGGGAAAAAACATCGGCGGAATAAGCGGAGCCATGCGCGGTGCGTTGAACGAGGTTGTAGAGATTTTGCCAGGAATCTTTTTCCGACCCGGCGCTGATGCGCAAGTAAGTCATGCCGTTGAGCCAGAGCCACGGGTTATCGTCATGGACGGCGGGCCACGTGACTTTGGAAAAATCCAGCGCGGTGAACTTCGCGTCTTTGAATGAAACATAACCGGCGAAGCGGCAACCAGTGAAGGTGGTCGCCGCGCCCACTGTCGCTTCTTCAAAATTTACGAGCGCGGTGGTGTTCGTGAAAAGACTTCCATCGAAACGCCAGTTCTCCGCGATGTGCGCGGATTGAAAAGTGACCGGGCCGGCAAAAGTAGTGCGGGTAAACAAAGTATCACCGCCCACGTTCAAGCTGGTGAAATCAACGGGAGCGGTCGGGCTATCGAAATGTGCTTCTCGAACTGAGAATACGCCGGTGATTTCCATTTGGGACGCATTCATCTCGGCGGCGAA